>JBCCJB010000096.1:0-11509 GCA_039028015.1 Planctomycetota bacterium | reverse complement strand
GTGTTGATCCTGAACGATTCCGATCTGACAGAGTCTCAAATACAAGCGTGGGTCCATCTTCAACCACAACTGATGATTCAGCGATCAAATCAGGATCTGATTTCCGCGGCACAACCCTCATCAATGCGAAAAAGACGAGGCCACCGGAATCAATCTTCGCCAACAATGAGACGCGGGGGCGGTCCGAACCCAAACTTGTCATCGGCGGCGATCAAATTGGGCATTGATCAAACCCAGTTTGGCTTTTTGTCCGTTTCAAATTTTCGCAACCAATTGTCGCCCAGCCAGTCGCAGGATGGATTCTCTGTCGAGCGGGGCTTCGTAAAACCAGTCAGCGTCAGCTCGTTCAACGATGCCTCAAACACGAACGCTGCCGATACGCCTCTGGAACGCTTTCGACAACTCGCGTTACCGGTTCCAACGACTGAATCGCCGCAGAGCCCAACTTCAAATTAACTTGCTCATCACGTTGCTTAGTGCGTGTGGGTCGCAACGATTGTCCGGCTCATGATATCACAATCTGACCAACCTTTTGCCATTCGGTGTTGGCAGGTTCATCAAGTTGCCGTGAATCGCAATTTGGCGTGATACGGTTGAGCATGTCCGCTCAGCAAGCCACTTTTGACGTGCTATCGAAGTCGCGATCGGATGCTGCGGCAGCCGTTCTGGGTCGAGCCGTGCGCTCATCGTCAACGCAGATGTTTGCCATCAAAGCGTTAGCGGCGAGTCGCCACCCCGCACATCATGCTGAACTGATCACGGCGTGGCGATTGTCGCCGGAAGCGGTCACCGACGCTTTGGGGACATCGAATGCGGCTCAAATGATTGACGAACATGCTGAATCCTGGCATCTCGCTTTGGCGACATCGCTGCTCGATCAAGCGCTGTCGCGTGAAGATCGTTGTCGTCATTTGGATATGGCCCTTCAATATCCACATCCGACCTTGTTGGTCCCGCTGGTCCGTATCGCTCAAAAGAATCCCGACGCCACCGTGGGCGATCGAGCGGGTCAGGCTCTATTGAAGCTCTGCAACCAATTGGGCGAGTTCGGCCGCGCCGGTCAACAACGACAAAGCAGCGACGTGGTTGCACATCATCGAGTTGCGCGACGCGTCCGATCCGAAGCACTTCGCAAACTGCACAACGAACTTCATCGCGACGACATGAAGTCCGGGTCTCAGACGGTCATTCGGCCACTCGTGCTGGATGCCTGGTTGAGTCTCGCCTCCTGGGAGGATTCGTTACTGCGACAAGCATTCGAATTTAAGTCGCCCCTAGGCTCAAGTCTCGTCAAGCGATTGCGGAGCAGTCGGCAACCGGGGGTGGTGCGTTTACTGGCCGGTTACATCCGACGCCAACAAATTCCCGAACGCGTTCTCCATCCACTAATGCTTCGCAAAGACGTCGCGATGCGAGATGCGATGCTGGAAGCGGTCTCACGACAACCCAACGCATCGACACTCGGGCACCTTCGTGAATATGGTCTTCCGGAATCGCTGCGTGGTGGTCGCGAGTTGATGTTGGGCCTTCCGGTTGTTCACGATGCGGCACTGTGTCAGGCGTATTCCGTGGCGTTACCCAACGATGGTGAGACACTGGCGGTAATACTTTCGGCACTCATTCGTCGCTCACCGTCAATTGAAGCCGTGGTTGCTGAGTCGCTCGGTCGGTGCCATGTTCCTGAGCTAACCCGATGGGTTCCCGCCGCAACACGAGATCATGACCTGCCGACGACCGATGATTTGATGCATCACATCAATTCCAGTCCAGATGCGGTCACACACCGTGATGCCTGTGTGCTTGAAGGCTTGATCGAGTTGACATTATCAACGTCACCACGTTTGCAAGCTGTGGGCCGACGGCTGCTATCGAAACTGAATCTCGATGAACTGTTACCTCAATTTGCTCAGCTGAGCCCAGCACAACGTCGACGCATGGGACAACTGATGCTGCGGGTTGATACGACATCGCTCGACACCATTCGTGACGGTTTGCGTCATCCCGTGATGCGACGGCGACTGGAGGCCATTGAGTTCGCCGAGGCACTCGCTTTGGTTGACCTGGTGCTTGATCCGCTTGCTGTGATTGCTGAGGACGATCATCAACTAGCACGCATCGCGGTTGCCAAAGCGCTTGGCACAGCGAAGTCCGAGCAATCACTCGAAGTGCTTTACAAGCTTTCACAAAGTCTTCAAGGCAGCGTCGCCGATACCGCGTCGGCAGCGATCCGCGAGCGCGTCGATCGCGATCGTTGGTCATCTGAAAGCTCGCAAGACACACCCACCAAACCGCTCATCGCACCTGTGAATACCGCGTCCACCGCAAGCCTGGACGGTGTGTCGATGGCCATCGGATGCTGTTGGCAATTAGCCGTTGTGCGTGTCTCGGACCTAGCGCCAGAATTCCAGTCCTCCAGCACAACGTCAACGCACTCATGGACAAGCTTCGCCGGTGCGATCCTCACGATCGTCGTGACAGCGTTGTTCATTTGGTTGTTGAACCGTCACCGTCAAATGTCCATCCAGAGTCTGGCCGAGGATGATCTCACCATCGACCTATGTCGGGCTCACGCCTTAACTGGCACGCAACTTCAATTGCTTCAGCGGGTTGCCACAGCCGCGAAGCTGGATCATGTGGCGGACCTGTTCCTCTCGTCGAATCATTTTGACGCGGCCGTTGGGGCCGCACGCGAACAGGAACACTTCGCGACGAAAAACCAAATGATTTTGGGCGAAACACGACGCCGAATCTTTGCTTAGTTGAACAGCGCCACTTTGGATTAGCCGGCCGGCACTAGCCCAACGCCATCTACTTTGTGAGCGGCTCGGCGCTAGCCGCCGGTTCAGTGTTGCGTATTACGGCGTTACCGACGGCTAGCGCCATGTCGCTCAACAGGATGCTCCTCGAATTGCCAAAAGTAGATGGAATTGGGCGCTAGCCGCGGTTTTCGCGGGCTAAACCGTGGCTAGCGCCAAGACGGCTTATACGCTCGGTAATGCCATGAAACATTGTGTTTTCCATCCAAGGTGGCGCTGTCCAGTTAGGAACGGCCAATCACCACGAAGTAGCATTCCGGCCGCTTTGGAAATGCCGAAGTGATTTCCGTACAGATCCGCGAATTCTCAGCGACGACGCCACCATTGCTCATTGCCGAATCTGTCTCGAACAATCTCATCAGCAATAGCTTGATCCTCGGGCGACAAAGCTGCTGGCTCAAATTCCAGCCCGAGTGCGTCACCGATCTGAGCCGTCAGCACATCGACCAAATCATTCATTGCGATTGATCGCGAAGTCAATTCGGCGATCCCGGGCAGCGCTGGTGCGAAGGTCGAGGTCGACAAAAGCAAGCTGCCATGCTGGAGCAGTGCCCCGCGGCCACGTCGCTGGGCGCTGCCGAGAACTTTGTAACCATTACAGATTAAGTCATCTGGTGAACGCCGCTGAAAACACAAGAACGCATCTTCGGTCGCCTCCGCGGACTTCGACCGCGTCACGGCTTTCAAGCTGGTGTCTCGGTAAGCAAACACCCGCACCTCAAATTCCATCAATCCACGAATGACCGCGTCATGAATCGCACGATAGAGATCATCGCGTGCGCCCGTGGTCTGCGAATGACCGCCCACGCCGTTGGGCCATGTCAGGCTGTATGTCAACTCGCGATCGTGGAGGATCGCACCGCCGCCGGTGCTACGCCGCACCAACGCAACGTCCGCGGTCGCCATCTGAGATTGCAAATAAGCGTCCGCCCAAGCTGCCTGCTGGAAGTAACCAAGCGATAACGTAGGCTTTGACCAGACATAAAATCGCAATGTTGGCCTGCGCCGCACGCCAGCATCCTGCAGCAACATTTGATCGATCGCCATCTGATCGGCGGCCGTCCATCGATCAAAATCCTTTGAGGTGTGATCGAGCAATCTCGCCAGTTCGCGAGACGTCACGAATCAGACGACGAAGACGGTTCCGCCTCGGACCATTTCAAAATGGGCTTACGTGCCGCCGTCACATCATCCGGGCGGCTAATGCGGGTCGAATGCGGCGCGTCATGCACAAGATCACCAGCTTCATCCGTGATCCGAAATAGTGCCTCCGCAAAAGCATCGAGTGTCTGTTTGGATTCGGTTTCAGTGGGCTCAACCATAACTGCTTCATCCACCACCAACGGGAAGTAGACCGTTGGGGCATGAAACCCATAGTCCAGGATCCGTTTGGCCAAATCCATCGCTGACACCCCGCTTTGCTTCTTCAGTCGTGTGGCTGAAGCAACAAATTCATGCATGCAGCGATCACCGTGAGGCACATCAAGAATATGTCGCACTTTGCTAAGCAGATAATTGGCACCCAAAACCGCATCCTCACTCACACGGCGAAGTCCGTCGCCGCCGTAGGTGCGAATGTAGATATAAGCCCGCAGCAACACGCCCACATTGCCAAAGAAACTGCGAACGCGACCAATCGATTGCTCGGGCGTGAGCAATTCAAATGTCTCACTCTCCTCGTCGAGATCAACGATCGGTCCCGGCAAGAACGGCGCCAGGAAATCACGCACACAGATGGGTCCGGCCCCGGGTCCGCCGCCACCGTGCGGACCCGAGAAAGTCTTATGTGGGTTATAGTGCATCAAGTCGGCACCAAAGTCGCCCGGACGCGTGATTCCTAAGATGGCATTCATGTTGGCTCCATCCAAATAAATCAACGCTCCGGCATCATGCACCAATTGGTTGATGCGTTCGATTTGGCGATCGAATAATCCGAGCGTGTTCGGATTGGTCAACATAAAGACCGCCGTATCGTCACCAAGTTTGGCTTCAAGGTCAGCCAGATCAACCAAACCATCGGCGTTGCTCTTGACCGTTTGTGTTTCGAAGCCAGCCATCTGAGCGCTTGCTGGATTCGTTCCATGAGCGGAATCGGCCGTCAGGACAACACGGCGGTTCTCGCCACGCGACTGAAAATAGGCGGCCGCAACGAAAAGGGCAGTCAATTCTCCATGCGCCCCGGCAGCGGGTTGAAGCGAAACACCCGGTAAACCGCTGATCTCCGCAAGCATTCCCTGGAGTTCATGAAGGCATTTCAGCAGACCTTGCACCGACGACGACGCCTGCATCGGATGAACGCTAGCAAACCCTGGCATGGAGGCGATCCGCTCATTCCGTTTTGGGTTGTACTTCATCGTGCACGAACCCAAAGGGTAAAAGTGCGTGTCGACGCTCATATTCAGGGTGGACAGTCCCACGAAGTGCCGCACCACATCACCCTCGGCCAACTGTGGCAACGGTGGCGGTGCTTGACTAATGTCATCCACATCAAAAAGCGCATCGATAGACGGCATTGGCACGTCGGGTGCGTCCAATTGATGGGCACGCCGCCCGGGACGATCAAGTTCAAATAGCAACTGGGTCGCTTGCTGGTTTCGCATTAGGGGTTCTCGCTAAAGTGAGGTGTCTGTCATGACCGACGCCAGTTGAGGAGCGGATTGCAAGACGCTTGCTAATTGATCGATTTCGGACCGGGTTCGCTGTTCCGTAACAGCGACCAGAAAACAGTTTTGATATTGCGATGGCAACAATGAGGGCGAAGAACCCGATGACGCCTGCTGAGTCATGGGTGTCAGATCAATCCCAGCCAGCATTCCATTCTCTTCCGCCGTCGCCAACAACGACGGCACCGCCTCACCCAGGTCACGCACGACAAACTCCTTGATCGAAGGCGTGTCATGGACGACTTCGAATCGGTGGGCGTTTGCGAAAACGGATTTGGCATAGGCCGTTTTCGCAACACAATGGTCGGTTGTCTCGCGCAGACCATGTGGACCCAACAAGCTTAGATAAACGCTGGCTCGCAAAGCGAGCAAGGTTTGGTTGCTGCAAATATTGCTGGTTGCTTTATCGCGCCGGATGTGTTGCTCACGAGTCTGTAAGGTCAGCACCCAACATCGTTTGCCACGTCGGTCCGTTGTCTGTCCCGCAATTCGACCGGGAAGTCGACGCACAAGCTCGTCGCGACAGGCCATAATTCCCAGATACGGTCCGCCATAAGCGAGTGGGTTACCAAGGCATTGCCCTTCAGCGACTGCAATGTCAACGCCCATATCACCGGGCCGCTTTAACCGTCCCAAACTGATCGGATCAAAACACTGTATCGTCAGAGCACCCGACGCCTTCGCCGCATCCGCGATCTGCGAGACCGATTCCACACGCCCAACAAAGTTCGGACTTTGAATCAGAACGCATGCGGTATTCTCATCGATCGCTTCAACCAGCGTACTCGAGCTTCCATCAGCATCGCTGGCAACAACGACCAGCTCAGCGTCGATGTTATGCAGATAGACTTCGAGAATCTCACGATATTGCGGATGAACAACGTCGCTGGTGATGACCTTGCGGCGTTGACGCTGAATTGACAATGCCATTAAGACGGCTTCGGTCGCAGCCGAACCGCCATCGTAAAGGCTAGCATTGCTGACGCCCAAACCAGTCAACTGAGTCACGAGCGTTTCGTACTCAAACATGACCTGCAGATTGCCTTGCGAAACTTCAGCCTGATACGGTGTATAAGATGTGTAATACTCGCCACGGGAAGCAATTTCATCGACTGCGGCGGGAATGAAATGGTCATAAGCACCACCGCCCAAGAAACAGACATGGGTCGCCGTTGACGCATTACGAGCTGCAACCTGATTCAATTCTCGCGTCAAATTCAGCTCATCAGTCGAATCGGGCAGACGCAAAGGTCGTTTGAGCTGAACCGCATCAGGCACTTGCAAATCGATGATCTCCTGAACGCTTCCGGCACCAATTGACGCAAGCATTTCCCGACGATCATCGTCCGTATGGAATAAATAGGACATGGTTCATCCAGCCTCAGCGCATTGTTTTTGATAGGCATCGTGATCAAGTAAGGAATCCGGCAAATCACCCTCCATCTTTAATTGAATGATCCAGCCAAACTCGTAGGGGTCGTCGTTAAGTGAATCGAGTGAGTCGGGAAGCTCGGCGTGCACCTTGATGACCTCGCCACCGACCGGGCTGTACATGGGACTGACCGCCTTGACCGATTCGACTTCACCGAATTCATCACCCGCTGACAACTTTCGTCCTACTTCGGGCAAATCCATGTACACCAAATCGTTGAGCTGTTCGACGGCGAACGCGCTAATTCCGATCGTGGCAATCTGCTGACCGTCGACAACGTCGATGTCGACCCATTCATGCGTGGATGCATAGTGCAACGTTTCAGGCTTACGGCTCAAAACAAAATTCCTTTTGCGACACGATAGAGAATGAATTTGAAACCAACGCGTGATGCTGGCGTTATGACTGAGAGCGACGATAAAAAGGCAAGCGGGTCACAACGGCATCGGTCAATCGACCGCGGATATCAACCTGCAAGATTCCACCGATTTGACCATTGGGATGAGACAAACATTCAGAATCCACCATCGCCATTGCGATAGGGTTTCCCAGGGTGGGCGACGGACCGCCACTGGTGATCGTACCTACAACACTGCCGCTGGAATCGACCACGTGGCAACCTTCACGGGCAGGACGTTTTCCTTTGATTGACAAACCGATGCGCCGCCGGGGCGTTCCGTCTTGGTGCGCCTTCTGGATCGCATCGCGACCGATGAACTCTCGATTTTCAAGATCGCAGGCGAACGACAAACCGGCTGAAATCGGGTCGATGGTCTCATTGAGTTCATGACCGTAGAGCGGCATCGCCGCTTCCATACGCAGCGTATCACGGGCTCCCAAACCCGCCGGGGCAATCCCAGCCTCTCGTCCGGCCAACAGCACATTCTCCCAAACGCGATGGGCATGATCTTGTCGGACGATCAATTCCAAACCATCTTCGCCCGTGTAACCAGTGCGACTGACAATCACCGGCTTGGACATTTGCTCGGTAATGCGGGCTTGATAGTTCTTCAACCTTGATGGATCGAAGTCAAGCAATCGCTTGCAAATCGCCACCGCCAACGGTCCTTGGACAGCAATCATCGCGGTCAAGTCCGTGCGATCGGACATGGTCACCCGCGGAAAATCAGACATCAGATCGCCGAGGTGATGAAGGATCTTGTCCCGGTTCGATGCGTTGACGACCAACAAGTGATAACGCTGCGATGAGGGCGTTTCCAATTGCGAAACCAACACGTCATCCAGCACCCCACCGTCTTCTCGGCACACCATCGCATACCGGACCGAACCCACACGCAAATCGCTGACACGACGGGTCAATGCGTGGTCCAAAAACTCCGCCGCCTGGTCACCGTCGAATCGCAAACGCCCCATGTGCGAAACATCAAAGACTGCCGCTCGAGTTCGACATGACTGATGCTCGCTCACGATGCCGTCGTACTGAATCGGCATGTCATAACCCGCGAAAGGCACCATTTTCGCGCCAGCACTGCGATGCCACGCATCGAGCGGAGATCGCTTGGCTTGACCAGCCTGCAACGCGCCCGATTCTCCCTGTAACGCTTCTTCAGCGGCGTTGGTCAGACCATCATCGGTTGAGGTCGGCAGGCTCATTGAATGTGCGTTTTGGCAAGCAAAATTCAATCTCGCACGACGACACCCACACAACACATCGGTTGTGCGGCATGCGTCTCCGGCGAGACAAAATGAATGGCGAGATGGGAAATATCAGCGTTGCTTCAGTGTGCATGCGGTTTTCGCAATCGTCAATCGTTGGCTTGCCAACAAAGACGGTCAACGATCCGAAGACGTGTCCCAATCACGCCATAACCAGCGAAGTGAATCGGGAAAGATTGCGCCTCCATGCCGACCATTGTGCCCACCAACCCCATACACAAACTTGAAATCGTAATTGCGATAGGCGAGCGCCTTGGCAACTTGCTGATTCGCCAACGGCCAATTGCCAAATTGATTGTCCAGATCGTTGCTTCCATCTTGCAACAGAATTCGCAATGGTTTCGGTTCCGATTTACGGATCATGGACGGAATCACGTGACCACCTCGGATGTCGGTGAAGCTACCGATATGCGAAATCACTTTGCCAAAAGCGTCGGGCCGAAACCAAGCCGCGGTAAAGGCGGCGATGCCACCGGAACTGCTACCGCAAATCGCACGTTGGTTGGGATCGCTGCTAACCAGGTAGTCCTTGGTTGCCACGGGCAACAGTTCATCAATCAAGAACGTCGCGTAATCGTCGCTTACCGTGTCGTATTCGACACTGCGATTTTGTGGCCGCGGTTTCCAACCCCGTTTGTCAGGTAAGTCACCGCGATACCCGGGATCCACCATGACAGCAATCGTGATTGGCATCTCACCCGCGTCGATCAAGTTGTCAAACACGATCGGCACACGAAAGTCACCACTACGTCGTTCATAGGCATGGCCATCTTGGAACACCATCAAAGCGGTGGGTGTTTGTCCATCGTATTGCTGCGGCACGTAAACGCTGTAGCGTCGCTTGGTCCCAGAAAACACTTGACTGGTTTCGAACACATGTTGTGTCACTGTGCCCTTTGGAACGCCGGGCTGCTCCTGTGAATCTGAGCTCAACTGATAAGGCTCATCAGCCGCGACCGATCGATCGACGGGACTCCATCCAATGCCGATCAACAAAACGAAAGCCATCAAAACAGAGTGGCAAGCCATGAAGCTTTCCAGACAACGATTCGGTTTCCAGCATCGCACAGGTGAAGTGCGTTGATCGACCGCCTGACGGAGTTGAATGAGCGATTGTGGGGAGGTATTCACGATAAGTTGAATTTCAAAGAGACTATCAATCAGGATCACAATGCACGTCTCAACGTGCGCGGCTCAGCAGCATAACCTGAATTCTTGCGGACATTTTCATGCAACAACGTCGTCTTGGCCGTAGTGCCCTTTGCGTCTCCGACATCGCGATGGGCACGATGACTTTCGGCAGCACGTGCGACGAAGCGACCAGTCATGCCATCTGCGACATGGCGTTTGAAGCCGGCATCAATTTCTTTGATGCGGCCGAGGTCTACCCGGTGCCACCCAAAGCCGAAACGGTTGGCGACACGGAAATCATTTTCGGACGTTGGCTTTCAAAGCAGCGACGCGATGCCATCACGGTGGCCACCAAGGTAACGGGACCCGCGCACGGATGGTTTCAAGCGCCTGTGCGTGACGGCCGATGCGTGATCGATCGTCATACGATCATGAAATCCTGCGATGAATGCTTACGAAGATTGCGGACCGACTACATCGATCTCTATCAGATTCATTGGCCCGATCATGGTCTGGACTATGCCGAAGTGCTCGGAGCACTCACTGATTTGCGAAAGTTAGGAAAGGTCCGCGCGGTGGGATGCAGCAACGAAACGTCATGGGGCGTAATGAAAAGCCTTTGGCGTGCAGATCAGTGTCAGCTGGATCGCTACGAGACAATTCAAAATAACTTTAGCCTGATCAACCGACGCTGCGAAAACGAACTCGCTCAAGTCTGTCGCCGTGAAGGAATCTCATTGCTACCGTACTCGCCACTTGGCGGCGGTGTGTTGACTGGGAAGTACCAGGATGGGCCGCCGACGGGTGCTCGTTTCACCGACTATCTTCTCAACGGCGCCGAACGCCAACAGAAGATGGCAAAGCGTTTTGTGAATGAACGCACCATCGAGACGACCGCGCGCTTGATGTCATTGGCAGCTCAAATCGGAACGACGGTCACCGCGTTGGCTGTCGCTTGGAGTCGTCAACACGACTTTGTGGCGTCGACCATCGTGGGCGCCAATTCAACACAGCAGCTCGAAGAGATTCTGGCTGCCGATGAGTTGATTTTGGATCAATCGACTTTGAATGCCATCGATCAAATTGAGCTCGACCTTCCTAACCCGATGACTGAGGATGGTCTTCGTCGCTTATAAACTCATGCCAAAAGAGCTCTTCCGAATCGATCAACTCGACATGCCGCACGCGACAGCCAAGCAACGTGTGGCTGACAACTGGCGTGCCGTTGTGGATGACGTCGCACGTTCCGCACAGCGCCACGGTCGCCAGCCGGATTCGATCCGTATCGTGGGCGTCACCAAATACGTTGACGAGGTGATCACATCGTGGCTCGTCGAAGCTGGTTGCCATGATCTTGGGGAAAATCGTCCACAGGTTTTGATGCAGAAATGGCAAGCGTTCCAAAACGAAACATCATGGCCAATCGAATCAACACGATCGATTTGCTGGCATCAGATCGGGCACTTGCAACGCAATAAGGTCAAAAAGTTGCTTGATGCCTCGCCCACGATCCACTCGATTGATTCGATGCGCTTGCTCGAAGAAATCATTCATCAGGCCAATCAGTCTGCACCGATCGGGCTGTCATCCGAACGTGACGAGGATAGCGAGCCAACTGAACCGTCGATCAGTGTTCTGGTTGAAGTGAATGTCTCCGGTGAAGCGGCAAAGACAGGACTACCGCCCGAACAACTTGATGGTCTGCTGGAACGGTTCCAAATAACGCATTCCATTGGTCAAACACAATCGAATTGCAGTGTTGCGTTGGTCGGATTGATGGCGATGGCGGG
>JBCCJB010000095.1:0-11626 GCA_039028015.1 Planctomycetota bacterium | reverse complement strand
GTTTGGATTGCTTTGGTCTTACGTTTGTTTTCACCCGAAGCTTTTAGGCCTGGTTTTTGACCGGATGGTGCCCGACAAACGAGCTCAACGGAGACGCAAAAAAAGCTCGGTTCGCCATGACGTACCGAGCTCAGAGTCCAATGATCAAGCTGCAGCTACCGCGACCGATCACGCTAACGATGATGAGGTCAGTGAGTCGTGGGAGGACGACGTCGAGCGGGCAGCTTGATGTTTTCTTGCTTTAAATAGACCGTACATTGCGGTCGATTCGATCAACTCAATTGAGCATCGAATCGACTTCGCTCATTACGGCGGCGATGTCAATCGAGTCGGCCGCGAACTCGTGACGTGCTACGACTTGTGAGTCCGACGCGACAACCACCGTGATCTCGGCGTCGGGATTCAACCGGTAGTTAGCCGGTCCTGATTGGCTGTCTTTTGCGACGACGATCGGCACGTTCTTTGGCGTGGCGGTGCCAGCAAGTTTGGTTGCCGAATCCATCAGCTCGGTGGATTCGCCGCCCACCAAGGTGACAAGCCCACGCAGTCGAGAGTCCGAATTGGACGCCACAGCAGCGTCAATCTTCTTAACTAAGTTCGCTACCTTCCCGCTATTCTGCCGTGCGAACACCATCACCATCGGGCTGCTGCCGTAGCGACATCGATAGCACAGCGCGTCGCCCACTTCGACACCGTCATCTTCGGCACCGGCGACTTTGGTGACGTAAAACGCACCGATGGGATCACCGGCACAAAGGCCGTCATCCGCGGCGGCATTGTCAGCGAAAGAAATACCGGAAACAACGCACAAGGCCAGGGTCGCGGTCAGAAACAAGCGTGACATCAAGGAATCTCCGAGGGAGGGATTTGTGAGGCTCACGTGAGCACCGAATCATTCTTTGGCGTCAATGACCATCGTGATCCAGCGTCCGCCATGGCGAATGCTATCGATCACGCTCAATCTGCCAAAAATGCCGTTGAGGTCAAGTTTAACGGTTGTGCCGGTCGATAAAGACCCCACGGTGTTCAACGCGCCTTTATCTCGCTCAGTGCAAGGGATTTGCCGACATGACGTCATCCGCCTCATCCGATGAGCCCGAATCCCAAGATCTCGAATCCGACGATTTTGGAGCCTACGATTCCGAATCTCACGAGTCTTTGCTGCGGAATCGTCAAGCGGGTCGGCCGAATCGTCCATTCGTGAATGAATCGTCGAAACTGGCAACGTTGACTCGACGAGTGTTGCCGTTGGTGGGCGGTGGCCTGGTGACGCTGGCGTTTTACGGACTTGTTTCTGTTGCCGATCAGGCTTTCTTGAATCGGTACTTTCTCGGGCATCCGGTGGCTTATGCGGCCACGTTTCTGTTTGCGGTTGCGTTGGCGATTTTGCTGACCAAGACACTGGAGGTCGCATGGCATCAGGCACGTGTTCGTCACGTCACCGATGATCACTTGTTACCCGCTGAGGTTTTGAGCGCTGCTTCCGCCACCGGTGCGAACGCGGCCTCATTGGAAGACTGGCGTCACGCCAATGATGCCGGCTTCGTGGCCAGGCAATGGCTAGGATTCTTGGCTGAACTGCCCACCGCCGTGCGATTCAATTTATTGCTGCGACGATTGACCGAAGTGCTCGGTCGACAATCCAACCGCGGCACGTCCAAGCATCTTTCAGATGATTTGCGTGAACTCGCCGTCCGCGATGCCGATGCCGCTCACGATTCGTTTGGTTTGGTTCGCATCATCGTTTGGGCCATTCCAATGTTGGGATTTTTGGGAACGGTCATTGGGATCACGCAAACGCTTGGTGGTCTTGATTTCAGCGATGGCACGGCGGCAGTCGATCGTCTGAAGAGCGGATTGTATGTCGCATTTGATACGACCGCATTGGGTTTGGTGCTTTCCGTCGTTGCGATCTTTTTGCAATTCCCCGTTGAGCGAGCTGAGCAGGCGTTGCTGGCCGACATCGACGCTCGGACATCCGAGCTGGTGTTGCGTGTGCTGCCATCAGATGATCCCGGCGACCATCAAGCCACACTCATCACACAGCTGTGCGATGGTATCCGAGCTGCGGTCGGCGAATCGCTTTCGACACAGGCTTCGCTATGGCAGGCAACCATTGCTGAGGCACAAGCGGCATGGCGTGATCAGCACGACGCAGGTACCGAACGATTTCGTCAATTGATGGTCGAGGCATTCTCGCCCGTCATGGATCAAAACGCTGACCAAGTGGCTCGAACGGCTCGTCAGCTTGACAGCGTTGCCGCGTCCATCGATCAATCGCTGGTGTCGCACGCGAAAGGATGGAACGAAATACTCGACCAAACAGGACGTGAGTTGCAAACGCATCGCCGGACACTGATGACGCACACCGAAGCCATGACGGCGTTGGCGACACAACAAGTCGATCTGGTAACGAAACAAGAGAGTGCGCTGGAGGATCAGCGAAACGAAGACGTTCGGCATATCGATCACGATCGAAAGCAAATGACCGCGGCGATGAAGACGCTCGCCAACGCCGTGCAGATTCTATCGTCGCGTTTGTCGGACGACATTCGTGATGCTGACGCGGTCATGCCACGACAGCGTGCCGCATGAGCCGGGCTTCGGGTCGCAAACGGGCAAAGTTATCGCCCAGCCTGTTCCCGTTCCTAGCGGTTCTTGTCTGTACCTTGGGCACACTGATTTTGCTGTTGGCTCTTGTCGCGCAGGATGCAAAGCAATCCGCCGTTGCTGAAGCACAAGAGAACGCGCTGCCACAGCCGCCGAAGCCCGACGCCGTCGTATCAAACGGCATGAACCAGGCACGGATTGAACAAGCAATTCAAGAGGCCCAGTTTCGTTTGACCGAAGTGGTCGCGCATCGTGACTCGCAGACAGCCGACCTTGAGGAAAGTCGAGAGAAATGGACGCATCTGCAAGATCACTCGCGTCGGTTGATGGAAGAGCTGCGTCGTTTGAAGGATGAGATACAAAATGCCAGTTCGACCGAAATGACCGGCGAGATCGATCGTCAAACGTTGACCTTAATGAAGTCCGAAATTGACCAACTCGAGACTGAGATCGGCGACCTTCGAGAAAGCCAAGTTGGCGAGAAACCCCGTGTTGTCTTGGTCCCACATAAGGGGCCCAATGGCACCGATCGTCGACCGGTTTATGTGGAATGCGTTCGAGATGGGGTCGTGATTCATCCCGAAAACGTTCGCATCACTGCGCGGCAGCTTGCTGCCGCGGCAGAATCCCGATCCGCGATGGGGAATCCCCTCGACGCTGCTCTTCGCACCATACGCATGCGTGCCTTACGGGTCTACGGCGATGCGATCCCACCGTACCCGCTGATGGTGGTCCGCCCGGACGGCATTGAATCGTTTTATATGGCGACCACGATCATGCGAGATTGGGATGACCAATATGGCTACGAACTGGTTCCCGGTGATGTCGACCTCGAATTTCCTGATCCTGATTCAGCGTTGCGAAAGGAACTTCAGGTCGTCATTCATGAAGCCAACGCTCGCAATATGGCATCGGCCGCGCGCATCATTCGTTCGAACGGTTCGTCATCGCACGGGAGCGGTCGCGGCAACGAAATTGGAGCTGACGATGGTAATCGGATGAATGGTTCCGGTGGACCTTTCCGATCTCAGCGAGGCGGAGAGTCACTTGTCGGTTCGGAGCAATCCAATCCTTATGCGACCGCCGCAGGCGACAACAGCGGACGCATTCGGCGATCGCGGCCAACACTTTCGGCGAAGTCGCTGGATCAGCAAGCACGCAGCCACGGTTTTCATGGCCGTGGTGATTTTTCAGCTGAGGCATTCGATGGATACTCTGGTGCAGCAGGTGGTTATGGCAATGCCACACCCGGTTTCCGGTCGGCCAGCTTTGGAGCGTCGCCCAGCGATGCCTTTGCAGACGCGTCTAGTTTTAATGACGCTGAGTTCACAGGGAGCGATTCGAGTCGTGATGCGTTTGGTCAAGCAGGCAAGATGGCATCCGGCTCGGAATCATTCGATGCGATGGAAGGAAATGAACGAGCTTCGAATGAGGGTGGCGGCGCATCGCAGTCGAACCCTAAAGGCGGAGCTATCGCGGCTGGGGCATCGAAAGTGGAAGGATCACAGGAGTCGTTGGGCATCCCGTTATCCGAGATGGGAGGGACTTCGGCTGCTGCATCGGTTAGCCAATCATCGTCGTCGGCGACTCAGCAGTTGGGATCACCAAGTTTGAATTCCCAACAGGCGAGCAATACACCGCCGCCGCTGGACCCGAATCAGGTTGAATCCAGCCAGATGAGTTCCACCAAAATGGATTCAAACGCAATGCCCAAGTCACCGCCTATCACGGACCGGCTTGGGACGGATTGGGCGATGCCTCGACATATGGCGGGTGTTCGTGGCACGGACATGGTCCGACCGATCACGGTCGTGTGTTATCCCGATCAATTTGCCATGCTCCAGCGAGGTGAAATCACGGCGCGATTCCCGATCACGCAAAACGGGGTCAACGAAGCCACGCTCAAACTTGCGACGGCCATTCGTGATCGCGTGGCAACGTGGGGCGCGACGATTCCGGGTGGCCGTTGGCAGCCGCAACTTGAAGTCATTGTCGCGCCGCACGGGGATCGACGATTTCACGAGTTGCGGACGCTCATGCAGGGCAGCGGCGTCGATGTGATTAAGAGGGTCCGATGAGTCGCCGTCAATCCATTGAACTCGGTCACGATGCCTTTCTGGACATTGTTGCGAACTTAGTGGGGATCTTAATCATCCTGGTTGTTGTGCTGGGCGCTCAAACCAAACAGGTCCAAACAGCATTGCTTAAGTCGGAAAGGGAATTGAAAGCCGACGCTCAACAGAAAGAGGACGCAGCGTCCGCACCCGCGACTGCCAATCAACTGAAGAGTCTGGAGCAATCGATCGAGTCAGCTCGATCAGCGATGAAAGAATCGCTGGAGCTCGAAGCGAAAGTGAGCGCCTTTGATCAACGCATCGAAGCGGCCAAACGACAACGTGATCAATTGATGGACTTGGTCACCGTGGCCCGCTTGGCGTGGGAAGACAAGCAGTCCGAACTCGACGCCGATTTCGTGATGGCAGCAAAGTTAAAGTCCGAGCTCGATGAGGCCACCAGCAAGCTCGCTGAATTAGCCGGAGTCAAAACCGAACTTGAGAACCGTAAGCCACCCACGGTCTCCGTTGAGCACCTGCCGACGCCGATGGCCAAAACGGTGTTTGGCGATGAGCTTCACTTTCGTTTGCACCAAGGTCACTTATCTGTGGTGCCGATTGAGCAACTCTTAACCGAAATGGAGTCTGATCTCCGACGAACGCTTAATTCCAATCGGCAGGGACAAAAGAGCTCATCGGTGGGTCCCATTCGCGGCTATGTCGCACACTTCGATTCCTTGCACCAGATTGGACGCATCGCGGTGGATGGTAAGGTGACGATGGGAAAACACGTCAGACTCGCGCAAGTTCGTTTCGAGCCTTTGGAGGAACCCGCCGGTCAGCGTCTTGACGTTGTGCTTTCGGACAGCAGCATGCTTGACGTTGAACTGGCCGGTCGAAATCCAGAAACGACAACGATCACGGTCTGGGTTTATCCCGATCAATTTGCCGGGCTACGATCGCTGCGGGAACATCTCTACCGTCGCGGATTCGCAACCGCGGCACGTCCGCTCGAGACGGGCTCACCCATAACTGGCGGCCCGGGCGGACGAAAATCACGGTCGCAATAACTATTCGTAAGGCGGACGTTCAAACCGTCCACAAATCGAATTCAGCCAGCCGTGAAAGACTTGGAAGCCCACACAGCTGGAAATCCAACAAACCGGAAACCTGACTAAACAGGCTTTCGCAAATCCAGCCACTCGCTGTGAAAGGTGCCGTCGCGGTCGACGCGTTGATAAGTGTGCGCGCCGAAATAATCGCGTTGTGCCTGGAGAAGATTGGCTGGCAATCGGGCCAGACGGTAGCCATCGAAGTAGTTTAATGCCGTGCTGAACGCGGGCACGGGGATGCCCATGATCGAAGCAGCCGCGACCACCGCACGCCAGCCCGGTTGAGCTTGCTCGGTGGCTTGTTCGAAGTACGGGGTTAGGAGCAGATTTTCCAACGCGGGTGATTCGTCAAAGGCTTCTTTGATTCGATCCAAGAATTGCGCGCGAATGATGCAACCACCTCGCCATAGCAACGCGGACTGACCGTAGTCCAGATTCCAATCGTGTTCGGCTGAGGCCGCTTGTAATTGCACAAACCCTTGGGCGTAGCTCACGATTTTGCTTGCATAAAGCGCGTCCTTTACCGCGGCGATCATGGTGGCCTTGTCACCGGCCAATTGTTTGGCCAATGCCGTCATTTTAGGATTCGCCGTCGATGACGGGCCATTGAGAACTTTGCTGGCGCGAACCCGTGCTTCTTTTTGGGCTGACAACCCACGTGCAAAGACAGCCGTGGTGACCAATGTGCTGGGGACACCGAGATCGAGTGCCAGTTGGCTCATCCACTTGCCAGTCCCTTTGGCTCCGGCAATGTCCAGAATCTGATCGACCAGGTAGGCGTCACCGCCCAGGTCATCCTTGGCACTGAAGATGTCGCGCGTGATTTCGATCAAGTAGCTTTGCAGGTCGCCCTCATTCCATGTGGCAAACACATCGTAGAGCTCGTCATTGGATAGCCCGCCGAGTTCCTTCAGCAGCTGATACGCTTCGCAGATCAACTGCATGTCGCCGTATTCGATCCCGTTGTGGACCATTTTGACATAGTGCCCCGCACCCCGTGGTCCGACCCATTCACAACATGGGATGTCGTTATTGGGACCAACCTTGGCGGCGATCGCTTGGAACATGTCTTTGATTGCGGGCCACGCGGCTTCACTGCCGCCGGGCATCAAACTCGGTCCTTTGAGTGCGCCTTCTTCACCTCCCGAAACGCCCGCACCGACAAACAGCAGTCCCGCGTCTTCGACGGTTTTGGTGCGTCGTTCGGTATCGACGTAAAACGTGTTGCCACCATCAATGATGATGTCACCGGGTTCGCACAATGGGATCAGCTGATCGATGATCGCATCCACGGCCGGTCCCGCTTTGACCAACATCATCAATTTGCGAGGCCGTTTCACCGAACGAACGAAATCCTCCATCGTGTGCGTGCCAACGAACTGCTTGCCAGCGGCGCGGCCCTCAATCAGCTCGTCCACCTTGGTCGTGGTTCGGTTGTAAACGGCGACTTTGTATCCGCGACTTTCCACGTTCAAGGCGAGGTTCTCGCCCATGACTGCCAGTCCAATCAGTCCAAAATCGCAATCACCGCTCATCGTTTCTCATTCATCGTTTTGAAGGAAATGGGGCACGACAATGCGATGTCGCTCGCCCACCGGGATCGAACACCTTGTCCCGGCTGCAGGATTCTAGGCGATCCCGGCACACCCGAAAGGGCACGATGGTGGCGTGTGATGACAGGATTTGGCGTTAAGACCGGTCCGCGGATCGCGAGCCGCTCACATTGCAAATGCGACCAGATAGATCAGGTAGTAATGCGCGACATAGATCGACAGCGGAAATCGTCCGATCCGATCCAACCCAAGCCAGCCCACCTTGGCGGGCTGTATCGCTGGCCAGCGACGAGCCATCACGATCATCAGCAAAGCCGGAAGCGATGCCCAAACCAAGAATCGATGCGTGTCGCTGGGGTAGATCCATTTTCCCGAGATCGTGATTGCCAACAGAAAGCTCGCCGCGACCCATGAAGCCGCCACGCCGTAGCGTCGCAGAGTCGCGCCAATCGCAACGATCGGCAGGACGATGCTGAGCTGGTAATCAAACCAGCGGACCAGAGGGTCGGTTTGATAAAGAAAAATCAGACCCAGCATTGCCGGGGCGGCTGAACGCGAAGCCGTGCCGATTATGGATGCGATCAGGAGACTAGCGAGAATCTCGAATTCATCATGCTTGGGGAAATAAAGAAGGTTGACCGCTACGCTGGCGGCGACGACTTCGGCGAGTCGTTGGAGTCGAAAACCACCGTCGAGGGGCAAAAAATACCCAAGCAGAATCGCGAACAGTGGCATCGCCAAGCGGGTTTCAAACCGGATGGTGTCGATTGCGATTGGCACTGAGAACCAGTTGGAAGCCACGTGGTCGACGATCATCAATACGATCGCAAGTCCGCGAAGTGCGTCGATGGTGACGGATCGTTGCTTGGTTGGATTCTGCTTCGAAGACTCGCTAGACAATGCGTTCGCGGCGGGTGACTTTGATTGATGAGCGACGCGGCGTTTGGGTGGTCGTTTCTTGCGAGATGGGGCCATATCAGTCCGCGTTGGCGGCAAAAAGCGAAAAGCTCAACAAATTCGTTCGTTGGCAAAGCGAAAATCGGCTGGTTTGGTTGTTCCGCTTCCGCCCTGCGATTACGCTCCAGGTTGTCGGATTTCCTCGTCTTTTCCGCAATGGCATCGCTTCCCATGCGTTTCTCCGAACACTCGTTTCGTCATCGCCAATCAGGTCTTCTCGGTCGCTTGTGTCGTCGATCGCGATGTGTGATGACGGCATTAACCACCGTCGCTTTGTTAGCCGTCGCATCGCAGGTCATGGCTGATGGTGGTGATGGTGGCGGCAACGGGGGCGATGGTGATGGCGGAGGATTCTTTCCGCCGGTTGCGGGTGTCGACGTCAATCCGTCCGGCGTGCTTTCGGTGCAACGCGTTGACAATCGATTGGCCAGGCAGCGTGCCATGGAGGCCAGAGCCAACGTCGACCAGCGTGACGTGATGAAGCGAAGCGATCTTCGTAAAGTGTCGCTACCGCGATTGGAGAAGGCGGTCATGCGGTCAATCGACGAGGGCAACGGCCTCTCTGATGATTTGATTGCCACTGCTGGGCTGACGTCCGTCGACTACGTATTCTTCTATCCTGAAACGGGCGACATCGTGTTGGCAGGTCCCGCGGAGGGCTTCGTGACCGATGGGGCGGGCCGCATGGTCGGCATCGAGTCAGGTCTTCCCAGTGTGCTGCTTGAGGATTTGATTGTTGCATTGCGTGCGTATGCGCCCGGAGCCGAGCCAACCAAGATCATTTCGGTTTCGATTGATCCGACGGCGGAGGGCCTGCAAAGAATGCAACGCTTCATGGCCAATCTCGGCGGGTTAACGGGGCGTGGTGACACGCGTCGCATCGTTGAAGGACTGAAGCAGAATCTTGGACTGCAGACGGTCAGCATCGCTGGCATTCCACGTGAGACGCATTTTGCACGTGTGTTAGTTGAAGCCGATTACCGGATGAAATTGATCGGCATTGGTTTGGAACAGTTACCGATTCCGTTCAAAGGGTATGTCGCCCGAACCACACCTCAATCAGCTCGCAATGCGATGCAGCGTTGGTATTTTCAACCCAACTATGAGGGCGTCTTTGTCAGTGAGGATCGACTTGCCATGCGATTGGACGACCATGCCGTTGAGTTGGTTGGTGAAGGCGAGCGTGTGGCTCCCGATGGACAGCGAGTGGCCGCCGGTGGAGGCAATCGTGCGAGCCAAGCGTTTTGCCGCGAGTTCACGGAAAAGTACCCGCTGATTGCGTCACGTGTTCGTGTCTACGCCGAGCTTCAGCAACTGATCGATTTGGCGATTGTGTCCGCGTACATTCATAAACAGGACTTCTACACGCGAGCCGATTGGTCGATGTCCTTGCTCGGAGACGAGTCACAACTGCCGACGCAAACGTACCCGGTGCCTGCTCAGGTGGAGACTGCCGTGAATGCGATTTGGCGAGGTAACACATTAATGACGCCACTTGGCGGCGGCGTGAGCATGCAACCACGATTGGCGCTCAATCGAGATCGAGTCTCAATCGATGATTCGGGAGAAATCGCAGCCACCAAACAACGCGTTGACCCCGAGAATCTTGCCGATGATCAGTGGTGGTGGGACTGATTCGTCGTCAGTTTGAATTTGAACCAGCTCGACGCGGTCGACGTCGGCGGCCGGAACGGGCGAATTTGGCTTTGACGTCGGTGACCGCCTGCAAAAATGTGTCGGCCTCATCGACTGTGTTGTACAGGTAGCAGCTCGCCCGAGTCGTGGCCGCCAAGCCAAGCGATTTGTGCAGCGGCATGGTGCAATGATGACCCGCTCGCACGGCAACGCCTCGGGTGTCCAAAAACTGCGACACATCATGAGCATGGATGCCATCGATAACAAAGCTATTGATTCCCGCTTTGTGATTCGCTGTTGGGCCGATAAGCCGAACACCCTCAATGTCCCTTAATCCCGCGTCGATTCGCCCGCCAAGCATTTTTTCATGGGCGTGGATCTTCTCCAGTCCAACGCTTTGCAGGTAATCCAATGCGGCTGCCAGGCCAATCGCTTCAGCGATGGGAGGCGTCCCGGCTTCAAATTTTTCAGGCAGCACATGACACGTGAAGCCATCCTCGGTCACGGTATCGATCATGCCACCGCCGCCAAGGAAGGGAGGCATTGCGTCGAGCAACGCTTCGCGACCGTACAATACGCCAATCCCGGTGGGACCACAAACTTTGTGCCCACTGAACACCAAAAAGTCGACATCCCATGCCGCCACATCGATCGGCGCGTGCGGTGCCGCTTGCGCGGCATCGACTAAAACAGTCGCACCAAATTCATGTGCCAGTTGTGACCAACGTGTCACCGGGTATTCAGTACCCAACGTGTTGCTCGCGGCACCGAATGCGAACAGCTTGGGTCGGTGTCGTTCCAGAGCCGCGATGACCTCGTCGTCGGAAATCAAATGCTCGTCATCAATGGAGATCCATTTGACCACACACCCAGTTTGCTCCGCGAGCTGATGCCATGGAACGATATTGGCGTGATGCTCGCTAAGCGGCAGCAAGACAACGTCGCCGCGGTGTAGATTGGCAGCACCCCATGACTTCGCCACCGTGTTGATGGCGGCCGTCGTCCCCGCGGTGAAGATGATCTCTTTGGTACTGGCGGCGTTCAAGAATGAAGCGACCATTTGGCGAGCTTCCTCGTACGCCTGCGTTGATGCTTCGCTAAGCGTGTGGATTCCGCGATGAACATTGCTGTAGTACTTTCGATAGCACGATGACATCGCCTCGATAACTTGATTGGGACGCTGTGTGCTGGCCGCGTTGTCGAGATAGATCAGCTGTGTGCCGCTGGCAATTGATCGCTCCAGAATCGGAAAGTCGGCGCGTATGGCGTCGACGTTCAGCGGGGATGTCGAATCAATCGGTGGTGCGTCGATATCGACTGTGTTGCTCATTGTTCTTCTCCCAATGAAGGACCACCAAACCGAGGTTGGTGGGCAGATTCATCATCGTCCTGATTTAAGAAGCCATCGCCGTCGTCATCGATCCGCGAATGCACCGCGGATTGCATCACCCGCCATGAAAGCAGACAGCATTTCCGTCGATTTGGCGTCAATTTGGGGCCAAACAATCCAAGCATGTCAGACGCAGAGTACGCTTTGACCTCCTCGACGGTCTTGCCCTCCACTGCTTCGATGAGCATTGATGCCGATGCCTGACTGATTACGCACCCTTCACCGTCAAACCACGCTTCTGCAACACGACCATTGTTGTCTAATTTGAGATCCACTCGGATTTTGTCGCCACACAGCGGGTTATTTCCTTCGTCG
>JBCCJB010000094.1:0-11657 GCA_039028015.1 Planctomycetota bacterium | reverse complement strand
TTTTCGCTGAGCTGTTCAACATGCTGCTGAAGAAAACTCAGCTGCACAAAAATGACCACAAACAGTCCCGCAACAATGAGATGAAATACAAATTCCAACGCGGACATGATCAATACCTCGGCCGACGACGATCGTCACGACGAATGCGGGGCTGTTGCCACTGGGGAGCGGTCACACCGGGACGGACATTGGGATTAACGATGGCACCACTGCCCGGATGCAGCGGCATGACCGTCGGTCGCGTGGTGCGTGCCTGACAACCTGGCAACACCAACAACGCCGCAACCGCCAACATCACGCTTGCTCGGAAGCGTCGAGCGACTCGTTTCGATAGGGACATTGGCCATCAGGGCAGTAAGGGTTCGGACGTGGCGTCACGGGTGAATACGGATTAACGGGTCCGTACGGATTGACTGGTGGTGTGATATGAATGCCTGGCGGATACGCCACCGGTTGCGGGCCATATCCCGGATACACACCGGGATACTGGTTTGGATCGGCGACGCCCGCGTTGTTTTGATTGGTGGCCAAAAACAACAACGCACCCAGTGCAATCACCACCACGCCGGCAACGATCTTTTCCGTCGTGCTCATGATTTCCTCGCTTTCGCCGTGGCGGTCGACGACGCAGACTCAGCCGGTCCAGCAAACAACGTTTGCATGCGTGCCTGCAGTTTCTGCCTTCGCTCACCGGCAATCAGTTCGCCGTCATGATCGACGATCGCTTGCAAATCTTCCGCCGTGATCCGATCGCCACCACAACAACCGTCCTCGTTCAAATAGACGACATACGGTTTGCGGCTTCGCTGCGTCGTGTATGCCGGCACGCAGGTCGGATCGCTGCTGGGCGGACACAAACAGTCGCTGCCTTTATCTGCTGACGGTGCACCGCGTCGTCGCCGACCCGGTTGATGACGACGCGACCCGACGTCCTTGCCGCTGAAATACAGATATGCAATCACGCCGACCGCTGCGACAATTAAGATCACCGTTGTGGGCGACACCTGCGGCAAGCCATTGGGATCGACAGCTTGTGCCAGTATCGATGGGCTAAAAAATTGAATCATTCGTCGTAGTCCTCATCCACGTCTTCGGGTCGATCGGTCACGGCTCGGCCGTGCAAATGCACCGCCGCCAACACAAAGCCTCCGGCAATCAGCAGCAGCGTCATCAACCACTGCCGCGTCTCGCTATCAACGGTGCCCGTCACGCCGGTACTCAACCGAGCATCAATGCCACCGGGCGGCACATTGATTTGCGGGTTGATGTTGGGGCGAAACAAACCATCGCCAAACCCAGCGGTTCGCACATTGCTGTCGTTCAGGATCGACATCGCTTCATTGCGATTGAGATACCGAACTGGGTTGGTGGGTCCGTTGGGCACCTCACGACCTTCGGCAACGGCACGTTGTCGAGCCCGAATGCCGGCGGCCAACACCGTTTGCAGCTGACGCGAGATTTCATATTCATTGCCTGGCAGACTTTGACCAAACCAGGTGCCCCAACGACGACCTTCGTCATCAATCAACGTCAAAAGTGGCAGTTGCCCACCGGCACGCTGAATGTCGGCCAGAATGTCCTGATGCTTTTCGATTAGCGTCGCATCGTTAACGGGCAGCGATTGGGCGTAGGCCAGATTGCGAAAAGCAGCCAATTCCGCTCGCGGCGTTTCGATCAACGCCGACAGATAACGCTCGCCCTGACTCGGCTGCGTGTTGGTCACCAACAGCAACGTGAACGGCTTGACGTCTTCGATCGGACCATTGACCAGCGGTGGCTGGCCTTTGATTTGATCGACCGGCAAACCGATTGTTTGACTATCCGGCGACGCGGATCGTGTTGGTGTGGTAATGTCGTAAAAACCATCGAGCGACAGCTGACACAACAACACCGCCATCAGAATTGTGTTCATAGGTCGACTGCCGCTGAATCATTAGTGGAAGGATCGACCATTTGCTGCAGCAAAGAATTCGCCTTTGAAGCAGCCGGCGATAACCCAGAAGATGTTTGATCGTCCAAGACTCGATCATCAAACTTCAGCTCGTCGACACGCTGCAACCCGTTCTCTTGCTCATACGTGCCCAGCACGTCATCCAGCAAATTTTCGCCGCTCTTGATTTCGTTTTGCCGTCGCATGTAAATGCCGATCCGGCCCGATGGGTCATAGTAAAAATCGCCGTCACGATAGTCCGGACGAATCGGACCCGTCGTCCACGACTGATCAGGATAGGGCGGGTAGGCCAGCGGTCGACGCGATGGCACCGGTTGGCAATTCGGACACGATGATGACGGCACGCTTGTGCTCGGATAGATCGTGCTGGGATATGTTGAGCTGGGATAACTCGAACTCGGATAGCTTGGGTACGATCGACTCGGAAGCGTCCGCAAACTGCCCGGCACAAATCGCTCACCAGGATTTAACCGGATCGGTGGTGAACCGTTACCGGGATTGACCAACGTTTGAGCGTCCACGGTCGCGACGGCAACGCACAAGCTTGCAATCGCCGCAATCAATCGAAAAGGTTTCATGATGGATCCACTAACCCATTGAACGTGTAAGGAATGGCGGGCGTTAGCCACGGAATCGCACCAAACCCGCCGTAATATCGCCACGCATCACGTGCGATCTCGCGATCCACCGCGATGTAAGATTCGGTTCGGTTGTTGTCCAGCATCAACACCGAGGGTCGCCTGCGACCGTCCCGATCCGGAATGTCAAAGGTGCCGAAGTTGGTCACGCAGTGACTAGGGTAATACCACCAAATGCCCGCACGTCGTGTTTGCGATGCCAAATCCCACAACCGCATGTCCGCCGACTTGGTCGCGA
This sequence comes from Planctomycetota bacterium, assembly GCA_039028015.1. Lineage (GTDB taxonomy): Bacteria > Planctomycetota > Planctomycetia > Pirellulales > Pirellulaceae > Rhodopirellula. Next base: position 8,830 of record JBCCJB010000094.1, on the reverse strand, counting down.
TGTACGGCAGGTTTTGATCTTTGTATTTCGATAGGATGCCGTTGGCGGTTTCGCCGCCTTCATAACCGCGACTTCGGTTGGTGACCCAGACCGCCTCCCACTCTGGTGCGTTCATCGATCTAAACGCATTGATCGACGAACAATGCACGCACGACCCACCGCGAACGCTGCGACCCGACCAATTCTTCAATCGCCGCGATACCGGCAAGTGCGAACTGGGGATGGGCTGCTTCGGAGCTCGCAACCAAACCGGGTCGGGCTTGCGAAACACGCCGCCAGAACATCCGGTCATGCCAAGCATGACAACAACGCCAAACAACCACAGGAATCGACGTCGGTGACGATCCCAAAAGCGGATTGCCGACGTCAAACGTGGTTGACGCTGGTCGATCGCTTCGGTTCCGGATCGCTCCCACGACGTGGCAACAAACGTCATTTCAATCGGCTTTCCGCAAGTGAGACTGACGTCGTGATCAAGACACGACGCCACAACAACAACACTTGCAGCCTAGGACTGACCCTCACCCTCGCCAAACGCATTGGTACCATGCGTGGCAAACACTGCTAAAGAAATGTGCACGCCCGGGATCTCATCACCGGCCGCAGTCCACTTGGTCACGCGGCCATCAAAGACCTGGGCGTCATCCACAAAGGCGATCCCGGACAACGCATCCAGGACGGCTTTGTCCAAGTTGTCGCGATCCGGTTTCTTCGCAAACGGCAACCGAACCATTGGCTTGCGTTTCCACGTTTGTGCCTTCGTCCGTGGCATCAAAAAAACCATGTCGGCAACGACTGGTCCCGTCAGTGGCTGTTGGCCTTCAAACAACTTGCCTGCCGTCATTCGCACGGCGTGTTTGTAAGCATCCACCGGTCCTTTGGGATGATAAACACCACCTCGGTGACCCAACGCGGTTTTGAACACGCGAGCCCGAACACGTGGTTGCGCGACCGGAGCCACCGGCACAAAGAAATCGTAAGCGGCAACCATCACTTAACTCCGTTCATGGGTGACCAAGGCTGACGCCGATCAAATGGCATCCGGCACCGCCGGCGACATGGGATCGCCGACGGCCGCGATCGTTGCGAGCGTTCGCGTCGGGTTGCCACCCTAGCCGGTTGGTCGATAAAGCCTTGGGATCGTCTCGGATTCGTCAACCCGATCCAACGGACTACTGACCTGACGATTGCTGTACAGCGACACGTGCGTGTAGATCATCGTCGTTGACACATCCTTATGCCCAAGGTCACGCTGAATCGTGCGAATGTCAACGCCATCCATCAACTGGTGCGTCGCATACGAATGACGCAGCGTGTGGGTGCCAACCCGCTTTCGAATCCCAGCATCCGCCGCAGCCCGCACAACCGATCGATGATACGCATCACTGTGGCGATGCCAGCGAGCGGTCAATCCCGTCAGCGGGTCAATTGATGTTGTGCGTGATGGAAACAAGAAATACCAATTCGGATCGTACGACACACTGCGTCGACCCACGGCCCCGATCGGCTTGATAATGCCGCCCGTCTTATGATCCGCATCCCGACGAGCAAGTGCCATCGCTGCATTGGCCAACCGCTCAAAATGCGGCACGCACCGCTGCGGCATCGTCACCGTTCGCGACTGCTTATGCTTCGAATGCCAGATGGCGACCATCGAATTATCAATGTCGGCATCTTTCACCCTTAGCGAAATCACCTCCGAACGACGCATGCCACAACCATACTGAATCATCGCCATGGTCTTGTGCATCCCCGACATGTGCGACAGCAACCGCCGCATTTCAGCCACCGACAGCACCACCGGAATATTAACCTTCGGTTTCGGACGTTGACTTCGCACATTCTCCAGCGGCCGTCCGATCACATCGCTATAGAGAAACACGAGTGCGTAGAACGCTTGCTCGTGAGCCGATTCGCTGACTTGCCGCACGCCCGACAAATGATCGAGAAACGCAATGACCTCGGGTTCGGCAAGCGACCGCGGCGACGGCAGCGACCGATCAGGCAGTTGATGAAATTGGCAAAACGCCACGATCCACTGCCAATAACTTTTTCGCGTGCTCTCCGCCCGATGCAACCGCCGAATCGTGGCATCAAAAGCTTCACGCAGCGTCTTCGGATTCGACAATCTATTTTCATCCATCAACGTTCTCCATCAGAACGACTCACGGCCGTGGCAACGACAATGAGTCCCAAAATTCACGCCTTAGAGATCAGACTTATCCGACTTGGCGCGATCGAAGTCGGATAAGAACGAGTTATGCCGACGAATTAGGGCTGAAAAGCAGGTGCTAATTTGTAACTCGATTCAACAACCTTCCAATACCGCAAAGCATTCGGCCCTTCACGTCGGTTCAAGATCGCCGCAACAGTTTTTGCCTCATCTTCTGACATCGCAGGGCAGTTCAAGAACTTCTCATCGGGATAGTCCTTGCCAAAGTTGCACGTATTTACAATCCGAAACATCACAGCGCTCCAAACGCGATATAACAAACCATTGCACCGAAGTCGCCTCAGTGCTTTTCTGTAGTTCAAAGATTCACCGGGCGAATCGGTGAATAATGGCGTTGTGCGGACCTACCCCGCTGGAATCGTTTGGATCGCGTCTTTGACTTCGAGCTTGCCGCTTGTCGGCATCCAGCGTTTGCCGTCATTGTTTTTGTGCCACAGCTCCCAAGTGCCGACACCCGCCGCTGACGGTGATACATCAACAAAACGCGCGACAGCCGAACCGTCCACCACAGCAATCTCGCCAGTCCACTGCGGTTGCACGACCTTGCTAAAGCCAAGTTTCCGGTTGAGCCAGACGGGATCACCAGCCTCGTATTGAACGTTGACAGGCAACGGAACCTCCAGCGGGCCTGGGATCGAATCAGCTGCATAGTCCGCGCCTTCGATCAGCATCAGCGTTTGCGTCTGCGGCTGGTAGCCACTCGTTATCGCCGGGATCTCGCCGGACAATCGAGCCAGCAGGCTCGTCATAAAGTTCTCGGCTGCAACTTCGCTGTTCGGCTCAATACCTGCAATCGCAGCCAAGATGCCCGCGTTATCAGGTGCTACCGTGTTAGCGTTGTCGGTGCCTTGCATCCGCGACATCACAAACAACTCAATCGTCCACGGACTTACAAACGCTTCTTCGTCGATCTCGCCGTTGATTATGAGTTTTGGTATGTCGCCCTCTGCCAATGCTGGATTTAAGTCCGTATAAACAATCTCGATTTGACCAAGTGTGTTATTGATCGTTGGTAATGCTAACGGATGACTCGACAACGACGCTGTGACGTTTGAAGCAGTTGCTTGTGTGCCATCACTGTTACGTACCGGCACTGTGATTATCAAAACATCAGACGCATAAACGTTTCTTTGCTCATCAGCCATCATGCACCTCCCATGATGCCGCGTTGTGGTGCCAGTGGATGATAATTTGGATTGCTTGCGCTGCTGCCGATTAAATCTTGAAGTGAATCTGTCGTAACTCCTGGCACGTCGACGAGTCCAGCCATAATGGCCCGAATCATAGTTGATTCGCTTGACAATTTGGCCTCACTGGTGAGCCTAAGATCGTAATTTGCTGAATCGACAAAAGGGTCATCAATTGGAGTTTGGACCCCATCACCGTCTGTGATGTAAGGACTTCCAGTAACGCTAATTGAATTGATTGCCTGATCCACATCGGCCAAAAAAACACACCCAGATACAATCCGCGAAGCAAATGCGTTCTGAAGAACGCATTGAACAAAACCAGCATCTTCACTGCTTTGTTCCATTTTGCACTGGATGACTGCCGTTGTTTTGCCTGCTCCGTCAATCGATCTGTTTGCCTGGCCTAGAAGCTCGTTCCTCACGACGCCTTGATGTGCACTTGCGTCCGAAACCCTTAACCCAGTTACTCCACCAATGATTTTGCAATCTCGAATTCCGGAGTAACGCTTCGACTCAACCAGCCGCGTCACAGTATTGCCATTGTCGGTAATAGTACAATCCTGCAAACGAATTGTACCTACATTAAGGACAATCCCCTCTGTCATTGATGCAGTGGCAAGAAAACGAGTTGAATCAACCCCCGCTCCAATCCACATGCCATCTGGAAAGTCAAGTGTATTTGCAAATAGATAGTCCCCAGAAGCCAGGTGGATCGTATCTTGAGCGACAGTGTTCTGTGTTAGTGCGGTTGCCAAAGACCAAGCGTTGGCTTCGCTAGAGCCGTCCTGTAAACCTGCCCCTGTTGGTGAAACGTAGTACGTCGCCATTACGAGCCTCCACGCATCACATCGCTAGCGGCCTGCATCGACTCGTAACCGTCGATATGTTTGATTTCGCTGATCATCTTTCGCGCCCTCCACGGCACGCACAACATTTCAATGCACCGGATGGCCCGCCGATGCGTTTTCGAAACTTAAACTTCACCGGGGGCCACCGGTGATTGATAGCGTTGTGGGGATGCCTAAGCGGCCTGCTTCGGTTTGACTGATTCGCAGCGGTCACACACCCACGAGTCGTCATCCAACTCGTCGATCCAGCTTCGTGTGTATTCTGCAACCCATACTGTCTCTGGATCGCCCCAGCCTTCGGGCAACTTGCGGACCTCGATTTTTACCGAATCGCTTTCGCCGCCATTCTGCCAAGACGTTTTCGGCTCCTGGTTGCGATCAAAATACGACTTGATTGATTCGGCTGCTTCCTCGACGGAATCGAAGCAACCCATCGGGTAGTACATTTCTTCGTCGGAATGGTCGATAACTTCGTACATGGCACACCCACAACAATGTGATGGACGCGGAGTCGCCGTCGCGTCCTTTGGTAGTTCAAACGATGACCGTGGCGACCCGGTCATCACAGACGTAGACATCAAAACGCTTTGACACTTTCCAAGGCCCGGGCGTGTGAGCCAAAACATCACGCGGATTTGACACTTGCAATCCCCAGTGGCTGGCTCGAGTCAGTCAAACGCCGGCTGCTGTTTTCAAGTCTTTTCAAGTCGCGACAGGAAATACCTCGAACACGAGGCTCTCCAACATGTCCGTTGTTGACTTCTGCCGCCGACAACCCGCAAAGCGGCTGAGAAGCTTCATCTGAGTAACCTCGTACGGCGAACGACCTATATGCCTTGATAAACTCCAGTCGGTACCACTTCTCTGATTCTGAAGTCGCACATCGTTCGAACAGCGTCGGCCAACCGCCCAGCAATCGAATCGCCGCGTTGATCACGCGATCTTGGAACCCAACATGTTTGTAGGGCCCCAAAGGCATCGCCTTTTGCACATCAATCCACGCTGAAATGGCCTGCGATTCTGCATTGCCACCATTGGCAAGCTCAAAAATCTTTGCCGGTGGGGGCGGAAACGAGCCGGTGCTTGTCCGCAACGCCTCCACCACCGCCTGCTCGACTTGCTCGATGCTCAAAGAGCTCAGCGCAAACCAGTAACCCAACAGCCGGCTATCCGTCGCTTCCTGACCATACGACTCCAACAGTGCCGCTATGGCCACGGCACATCTGGTCTTGTCAGATTGATCCATTTGCAAACCTCTCAATCGCTGATTTCGTATTCTCGACTCGGCGCTGTGCCGATGTCGTCATGCTTCGACCGGAGCCCGTCTCGCGGCAATATTCGGGCTTTAAGCCCTGGTAACCCTGCGATTCGCATAACTCGGCAACGTCAATCAAATGACTGACTGAATCAAATTTGCGGAAGATCTTGCTCGTCGACCGCTTGGACACAATCGGCTTTCGTTTGCGACGACGCATCGCAACCCATTCGTCCAGTGCGTTTCGGGCTTCAGGACAATCCCAACCTTCGGGAAACACCCAATCATCGCCTTCGCCACTGACGTCTTCTTTTTTATCTGTCCTAGTCCTAGTCCTAGTCCTTACGCCCTTGGAAGGGCCTCTTAAGGGGCTTGAAAGCCCCAGCTTTTTCAAACGAGTCAATACACTCTTGTGAACCCGATTCTCAGGATTGAGTTCGCCGTACTGAAAATCAACGAATGATTTGATCCAGAATTTTCCAGGCTCGATCTTCTGGACTCGTCCAGCGCATTGCTCGACAAAGTCGTCCCAGTTGATCTCGAACCCAATCTGAACGTTGGCGACAGGCTCCACGATTTCAAGCACGCCTGCGTGATCGCATTGATCGCAGCAGTAGATCCACGCGAGCTTGAGGTCGCCGGGCAATCCGACAAACCATCGATCGTTCCACTTACTCGTTTCAGTAAAACGCTTCGCCACTTTCGCCCAATCCGTTGTTTCGTACCAGCAAATCGAATTGCTGTCGGTCAATCCAAAAATACCAACCTCTTCAAAAATTTGATTGCTACATCATGGTGGCCTCCCTAACATTTGAAGCCTCGTCACACAAATGCCCACATCTCGCATAACCAGCTGTGTCCAGCCAATTGTCACGCTTAGGATGATGCAACTGCCGACTCATTTTCACCAAAATCATGGCTTGGGCGACATGAGACGCCTCAAATTGGTGGCCATCTTTCAACATCGAACCGAACAAACCAGACCACATCTTCGCGACGCGCCCAAAATCCTCATGAGGCGGCCCATACGCCGACTGCCGGTCTCCCGTGGTAATGTCATAAGCTTCCTCAAGAATGTCGCGGCCACGCGGTTGATAGTCTCGACTTGCATCCATATTAAACTGACTCCTTGCAAAATGATGTTTGTGGAAGACTGGATTCCAGGTCACAGGGCGGGACATACCACAACTGGCTTTCTTCCAATCGTGACCGAATGAAGTCGCCCCATGGGCTCTTCTGGTCGTGTTTCAAATCAATCGGAAACGCATCAATGCCCTTCAGGCTCGGCCACGGAATAGGGTCTTCAGGCATTAAATCCCGCTTTTCCGTTGCCAACATCTGCAAGTCCATCTGCTTGCATTGCGGCGACATCGTTTCCGGCAACCCAAAACGAACTCGAATCGCAGCGTCAATCTTTTCTGAGATCCAGCGATACGCATCACACTGTTGCTTCAGTGGCGTGCTTAGGTCGCCCACATAAGCTTCATGAGCGTCATGCAACAAGAATTCACGGCCCAGCTCCCCGTCCAGAAAAGACGCGCCCCGCCAACTATGCTCAGCCACGCTATAGAACCGTCGGCAATGCCCCGTGAACCGACAAAGACGATCAAGCGAAGTGGCAATATCCTCAACACAGAACATGTCGGGCTCAGGATGCAGCAAATCAATGCGTTTTCCTGAGGCGGTAAGTATGAAAGGTTCCATGTTCATCATTGGTTAACACTCCTTTGCAAAACAACAGTCCTCGCAACTTATCAATCCGACTTATCCGACTTGGCGTGCTGAAGTCGGATAAGAACGAGTTCGTCGGACTTAGCGTTTCCGCACTTCCGACCGTGGATATGGTGCCGACTGGCTATGACCGTCATAGCTGCCGTCAATCGGAAACTCGACCGTGATCGTGTCGCCGTCGATTGCCTCAATGCGTCCGTGATGGTTCGGCGGTTGGCCCGGCGCGATGCGTCGCAATATCGCCAAACCTTCATCCAGCACTTCAACGTCGTCACCGACTTTCAAATCGTCCATCGCTTTTCTCCATGCCTTCATGTTTCGCGTACTCAACCAAAGAGCTAAACACGCCATCTAACGTTGTGACTTTCTTCGTTACATAGTCAACGATCCACGGACTAATTTGGCAATCGCACAGCCAATCGTAAGCGTATCTCTCCGCCGAACTGAACTTTGCTGGCAGCGTATCACTTCGCCGACGAACAATCATCTCATCTACGTAGACCGTAAAGGGCTCTCGCGTGCCGTCGGGATGCACTATCACCATGTTGCTGAACGCGCACTTGTGGTTCCGGCACCACTGCCGTGCTTGCTGACGCTTTCCGAAACGTCCAAGCGTCTTCCGTATTTTCCTGCGAGATTCAATCGGCGAGCCTTTGACGCGAAAAGCCGACGAACAAACCGATGCACGCGGAGCCGCAGAGGCTTCGTTGTTCGGCGTGGCTTCGGTTAGTTGACTGTTTTCATTGCTCATAGTTTTCTCGATTTAGCGGCCCGGTGATCGGTGACGTTCGCAAGATCACATCGACGCTTCAAGCAGTGTCGGGTGGCATTCTGGCGCACGCCTGATGATCACCGCTCCTGCGGCTTCGACATCCAACGGGAATCCCAAGAATCCCCGAATCTTCTGGGCTACACCTTTTGGCGACCAAAGCAGGTCCTCGAAACTGATACGACAGTGCAACCGTTGCCGATTCGCCCAATCGTCGATGACTCGGTAGTCGCGTTGAAACGACGCAACAAGGTCGCCGATTGATGGTTCAGGAATCATTCCCTGCATCATCACACGTACGAACTTCTGCGTGCTTTTTGCTTGCTCGATCTTGTCGTTCCGGCGCATCTGGATCACTGCGTAGTCGCCTTCGGGCGGCAGATGACGATGGCTGTCGACTAGCTTCACTGCCTGCCCGTCGATCTTGCCCCACGGCACCTCGCCGACATCGAATGGTTCAAAGGCCGGGTACTCTCCAGCGACTCGCAATCCACCAGCCGACAGCAATTGGCACATGGCCGTCATGCCGCTCCGGGCGATACCCGCGACGATGACGTTCTGCGGTGACTTGCGAACAATGGGTTGATCCGAAGCCTTTGCGTTTTCGGTTGGCGACGTCTCTTGGGTTTTCATGATTGGTTGTTCCTTTGAGATTGATTGGTTTGGTCGGCTCGGATAACCCAAGCGTTCACACGACCTAGCTGTATCGCACTTCAACGCCAGCCTTTTTCAATGCAGATTCCATTTTCTCAATGGGGTCAGGCAATTCGGCACACTCCGCAAACATCTGCACGTCACCACTAC
>JBCCJB010000093.1:0-11692 GCA_039028015.1 Planctomycetota bacterium | reverse complement strand
GCCAAAGTATCTTCGATCGCAATCAAAGCGTTGCGAGATGGCTTCAAGCACGAGGCAAACATTTTTTATGACATCAATGTCCGCCCGCCCTTCTTTGACTCGCAAGGTCTGGACGAGTTTCTGCCCGCGACGGCGAGTTTGAAATGCAACCAAGACGAGTTGTCGCTCATCACCGGTGATTCGGCAATCGACACCGCTGAAGATGTCAAAAAATTGGCACGCGGGTTGCTCGGTTGTTACGTCGAATTGAAGCACTTGCTAGTCACGATGGGAGCTCGCGGCGCGTGGTGGTTTGGTCAAAATCCGTCCGATCAGGTTTGGGTGAACGCACCATCCCCATCGGTCATGGCCGATCCGGTCGGAGCCGGTGATGCCTTTGCATCGGTCATTTTGGCAACGAGCTTGACGTGTCCTGATCCCGATCAACTCGACATCGCCGACATGCTCACACGGGCCGTCACGTTTGCTTCCCGTGTGTGTGAATTGCCAGGTGCCACCACGGACGATCCGTCGTTCTATGCCGACGTCCTTCCCCCAAACGCTGTCTTATCATGAATGATCCCGCGAACAGCGGTCTCAAAATCACGTTGCTCAGTTTGCATGGCTTGATCCGAGCTCAACACTGCGAACTAGGACGTGACGCCGACACCGGCGGTCAGATCAAATATGTCTTGGAGCTCGCGACCGAGCTTTCGCGTCGTGATGAGATCGCCTCCGTCGAGCTCGTGACACGCCAAATCTTCGACGATCGAGTCGATGATGACTACGCCCAAATTGAGGAGGCGATTACCGACAAGGCGAAAATCATTCGCATCCCTTTCGGACCGAAGCGCTATCTCCGCAAAGAGGCACTTTGGCCGTACATGGAAACGTTTATCGACCAGATGCTCTCTCACTATCGCCGCATTGGTTTGCCCGATTTGATTCACGGGCACTACGCCGATGCAGGTTACGCGGGTGCTCAGTTAGCTCGATTGCTTCACGTGCCTTATGTCTTCACAGGCCACTCGCTGGGTCGTGTCAAACGCGAACGTCTGCTGGCCGCTGCCAAGGCAAAACCACCCAAGTCAATCGACGACTTGGAAAAGAAATTTAAGTTCGCCGCTCGAGAAGAAGCCGAAGAAACCGCACTGGAAACCGCATCGTTGGTGATCACCAGTACGGCACAAGAGGTCGAACAGCAGTATTCGATCTACCATCACTACCAACCCGAGCGGATGGAAGTGATTCCGCCAGGCGTGGACTTGGATCATTTCTATCCCGGGGAATCCAACGCACCACTTCCGCGCATCTACGACCAGTTGACGCCGTTTTTGCGCGAGCCGGAAAAGCCTTTCATCTTGACGATGGCTCGACCCGATGAGCGTAAGAACATTGAGACGCTCGTTTCGGTCTATGGAGAAAATCCGAAACTCCAGGAGGCCGCCAATCTGGTACTGGTGCTAGGTTCTCGCGATGACCTACGCGAGTTGCCTGTTGCCCAACGCCGCGTCCTCACCAACGTGTTGCATTTGATTGATGTCCATAACCTTTACGGAAAAGTTGCCTACCCGAAAACGCATCGTCCCAATGATGTGCCTGATCTCTACCGGCTGACGGCCCGAAACCGCGGTGTCTTTATCAATCCCGCGTTGACCGAACCATTTGGATTGACGCTGTTGGAAGCGGCTGCCAGCGGTGTCCCCATCGTTGCGACCAATGATGGCGGTCCACGAGACATCATTGCGAATTGCCAGAACGGATTGTTGATCGACCCACTCGATCATGACTCGATCGCACACGCTTTGTTGCGAATGCTGACCGAACCACAGCAATGGGATGAATGGTCACGTAATGGTATCGCCGGTTCGCGTGCCCATTACAGCTGGACCACGCACGTCGATCGCTATCTGCGAGACGTCAGCGAAATCATCGCCCAAGCAGCAACGCCGGTGCTCGCCCATGACCATTCCAAAGACGCGTCCGAAAAGGCACGACGTTCAAGACGACTGCCCGATTTTGACCGGATCATCATGACCGATCTGGATAACACACTAACGGGCGATGACGCGGCGTTGGCTGAATTTATCGAATTGATGGAAACGTCCGGACGCGACGTCGGATTCGGAATCGATACCGGGCGATCGCTCAATGATGCGATGTCATTGATCGACGAGCTCAATTTGCCCCGACCTGATGTGCTGTCGACCGCGGTGGGTACCGAACTGTATTACGGCGCGGAATTAACACCCGATCTTTCCTGGCGGCGACAGATTCGACATCACTGGAAGCCCGAACAAGTTCGCGAGGTGCTCGCGGACGTCGACGGTCTGTTCCTGCAAAAAGCCAAAGATCAAACGGCGTTCAAAATCAGTTACCGGATCGATCCCGAGATCATCAAGAACGTCAATAAAATTCGCAAACGACTCCGTGAAGCTGGACTTCGCGTCAAAGCGGTTTTATCGCTGGGATCGTTTTTGGACATCATTCCGATCCGGGGCGGCAGCGAGCTCTCGTTGCGACATCTCGCCTATCGATGGGGCTTCGAACCGGAGCGTTTGCTGGTGATCGGTGATTGCGGCAATGACGAAGGCATGCTCAAAGGCGGAACGCTGGGAGTGGTTGTAGGGAACTACAGCCCCGAACTCGAAAAGCTCCGTCGTCTGCCGCGAATTTACTTTGCCGAAGGTCACCATGCGCGAGGTATTCTTGAGGGCATCGAATACTACGATTTCCTCAATCACATTCGCATTCCCAACGACAAAGTCGAACTGGAACCCGCGCACGCATGATCGCGCTGACCGCATCCGCGTTGCGGATGACCGAGCCGAAGGACGACATTGATCTCCGCGCCTATGAAGCGTTGGATCGGTTGCTGCCGCGCCTGGCATCGGTTTGGGAAGTCGAAGACGTCAGCGATGACGACATCAGCGAAATCACAATGCGGTTGAGTCGTCATTGGCGAAAGCTGTTTCGATTGCTGTATGGCCTGTATTCCACACGCTGGGACTTTTTTTATCACCTCGAACAGATCCTGCTGACGCTCGTCCGTGGGTATTTGATGCGAGACGATGACTTACGTCAGCTCGATTCGCACCGTTTGAACGATCCCGATTGGTATCGCAGTGAGAAGCTGGTTGGCGGCGCACTGTACGTGGATCTGTTCAGTGAAAATCTTGGAAAACTGCGTCAGCAGATTCCCTACTTTCAATCACTCGGTTTGACGTACCTGCACCTGATGCCGCTCTTTGCCGTGCGGCCTGGCAACAACGATGGCGGTTACGCGATCAGCAATTACCGCAGCGTCGATCCACGTGTGGGCACGATCGAAGATCTACGTGCCCTCGCGTCGGATTTACGAAACGCAGGCATCATTTTGGTGCTTGATTTTGTTTTCAATCACACTGCCGACGATCATTATTGGGCCCAACAGGCGCAGTCAGGCAGCCGCGAATACCAGGACTTCTACTTCCTATTTCCCGACCGCACGATTCCTGATCAATACGAACAAACCATCCGCGAAATTTTTCCGACCGTGCGACGTGGCAGCTTCACCTGGCACGATGGGCTGCAACGATGGGTGTGGACGACGTTCAACAGCTTTCAGTGGGATTTGAATTATCGCAATCCTGCTGTGTTTCGATCGATGCTCGCCGAGATGTTGTTTATTGCCAACACCGGCGTGGACATGTTGCGACTTGATGCGGTGGCGTTTATTTGGAAGCAGATGGGCACCGATTGCGAGAATCGACCTGAGGCACATGAGATCATCCAAGCATTCAATGCCTGTTGCCGGATCGCTGCGCCGGGCTTGATTTTTAAGAGCGAGGCGATCGTTCATCCCGACGAGGTCGTTCGCTACATCAGCGAGGATGAATGCCAAACCTCATACAATCCAACGTTGATGGCATTGCTATGGGAATCGTTGGCGACCCGAGAAACCAAACTTCTGCGTCGCTCACTAGCGCGACGACATTCTCTGCCCGCCGGCAGCACTTGGGTCAATTACCTTAGGTGCCACGACGACATTGGTTGGACCTTTGACAACGATGACGCCGCCGCCGTCGGGATCAATGCGTATGACCATCGGAACTTTTTAAACGCTTTTTACACTGGTCAATTCGAAGGCTCTTTCGCCCGCGGTGTGCCGTTTCAGCACAATCCAGATACCGGTGACATGCGAATCAGCGGCACGCTGGCTTCGCTCGCTGGTCTGGAACAAGCGATTGAACTGGATCGCGATGACCTGAAGGAACTCGCCATCCGTCGAATCTTGCTCCTCAACGCGTCAATGATCAGTGTCGGTGGCATTCCTCTGATCTACCTGGGCGAGGAATGGGGCATGATGAACGACTATGACTTCGTCAAAGACCCCGCCAAAGCCGGCGACACACGCTGGATTCATCGACCGAGGATGCAGTGGGAATTTCTTGCACATCTGGATGACGATCGGTCGATCCATGCGAGAATCTTTCGCCAGCTACAAACGTTGATTGACATTCGCAAACGAACTCGTGCCTTCGCCGGGCTCGAAATGGAACTGATCCCTGCATCGGATCCGGCCATGCTTGGCTATGTGCGTCAATTCGAGGGTCAGCGTGTCGTCGTGCTCAGCAACTTCAGTGAGCACCCCATCGAAATCGACAGCAATCTGGTCCGCACTGCAGGAATGGGGCGATTTTTCGATGATCTGTACACGGGTCAGACGCTCACGACAAGCAAGCCAGTGTCGTTGGATGCGTATCAATTCATGTGGTTGCGTCGAGCTTAGCTTGCAACCAGCCAAGCTGATCATAACACGCAGATGCGCCGGACATCGATTGATTGTGTGTCCAGCATCAGACGTCCCCGACTAGCGAATCGTTCGGGGAAGATTTCTCGGGTACCGCGCGACGCGAACCGGAGGTAGCTCGACGTCAAATTCCTCTTGGAATCGACGACGCTCGACGGGATCGGCGTAATAAGCAAGCCAAGTTTCGTTGTCTTCAACGCAACGCCACTGCAGGGTTTTTCGAGGGCCACCGTGTCGGCTCGGTTCCAATTTCTTTTCACAGCATGGCAACACGTCGCAAACCAAGACGCGATACAGTTCGCGGTCACTCAAGTGATCCGTGTGCGATAGGATGATACCCTGGGAAAAAAGCCTTTCGATCGTGTCATGCAAACGAAGAGCAACTTGATTGTCGTTGAGCGAATCAACGGGCGGCAGGCTGAGTTCCGGTTCGAACCATCGTGCGATCGGAATCGCTGGAGCGCGTTCCCAAGCGAGAATCGACTCGAGGTACTCGTTTTCCTGGTGCAACGGCATGCGATACGACGCTGTCGAATCGACGGACTCATCCCGATAGGGTTCGAGTTCATCGCGAAGTCGCGCGTTGGCGATCATCAATTCGACTTCGTCCAGCATTGGCTCGCTCGTGTGGTCAGTTTCCATGATGTGTTCCCCCCCCCCGAAAGCCGCTTCAAAGCGACTCTCATCTGTGCAGTGACGCGTCGACGCGGACGCTTCCATCCGTTGCTCGCCTAAGCTATCCGAGGAAAACATTCATTTCACCGAATATTGAGAGAAATGATTTGACTTCACGGGAAAAGCCCGCGCGAAGGCTTGCGTGACCGTTGCAAACCGGATTTCTTGCCAATCAGCGAATCGATCCGATCGATTCAGACGTTCGCTTCCACCCACTCTCGCCAACCGTCGAATTGATCGGGCGTCACGGGAAGTCGTGGTAGCGACGGCAACATGACCGTGCGTCCTAGATCAGGTCGTTCCAAATGGACCGACAACAATCCGTTGATGTCGATCTCAAATCCCAAACGTCGTTTGGTCGCCGCTTCGCGGCCATCGATATCGATGCTGTGCCGGCCTAGTGATTGCCAAGACGTTCCGCCAGGACCCGACGATTCGACCAACGACAGCGTCCAATGATTATCAATCACTTTCCCGCCCAAGGCTCGGTTGGTTCGCGCGGGTGTGGCCGTCCCACGGGGAATGATCGGCAATATCTTTCGCTTGCCATGCTGGTCGGCGACGACAAAACCAACGCTATGCGACGTGCACGCTTTGACAGGCGGACCTCCCCGACGCTGACCGGGTAGCTCTGCGGCGACGCACGAGGCAGCACCCAACGCCACATCACCCCGATCAAGAAAGACAATTTGATCGTTGGCAACAAGCGGTTCCAAACATCGCTTCCGAAGGGCTGGCATTCGCAGCAAGTTGCCCATCACCACCATGCGATCGATCTGCAGGTCCGACGTGCCCAATTGTGCTTGAGCACGATCAATCGCGGACTTGATGGTCCGCGGAATCGCCTCGATCAAGTCCTCGCACGAGTGCAACCATTGTGCTCTTGTGAGATGGACCGAATCTTCTTGGTTTCGATTCGAAATGATGACATCCGTTTCGGGAAGCAACAGCAACGCATGCATTGCCCGTTCACCCGCCATCTGGATTTTGGCCGCGCGGACAAGTGATCGACGACTGGTGGGAGCTTGTCGCTTACGCTGGGGTGCGTCGGAAATCACCGCTGAAATCAACTCGACCAATCGCCCGGACCAAGCCATCGTGCTGTAGCAAGCATGTCCCGCGGAGGCAATCTGCTGAAGTTGTTCGCCCTCACGTCGGACCACGGCGACATCCAACGCTTGTCCCGTCAACCCAACATATAACAGCGTTTCGCAAGCTTTGGCCGGGGATGCTTGTTCCCCGGGCAAACTCGTCGCAGCCACTTTCTCCGGTGCATTTAATTGTAGGTAACGGGCGGCTGCTAATGATCGATCAATCAATCGAACTGAAGTCAATCCCGCCAACCGAGCCGACACGTGGATCGCTCGGCGGTGCAATTGGTCGTAACACGCCGGTAGTGTGATCGCGAACGCATCTGGCCAATCGGGGTGTCGGCGCCACTGACGATTCGCAGAGGATCGATTGGCATCGCCTTCCTTATCTTGATCCGTCCGCGAATGAAGCGTGTTACCCACTAAGTGTCGTAAGCAGAGGGCCGTCGCGACCTCCGGTGGACACATGCGGTCGCCGATTTGCCGATACATATCATCCCGACCGAAATACATCATCTGGCAATGTGCAACGCGTTCGGGGTACTTTCTGCGCTGCTGATAAGCCTCATCGTCAAACAAAATCGTGCGTTTGGCTCGACTTCGATCGTCCTCATGGTTGCCGGCGGAATCATTCGCGACGGCCAAACGAAATAGAGCCCGGTTGTCTCCACGAACAGGTTGTCCCGCCACCATTTCACCATCACCGCCTGCGGTCGCGGTGCAAGCGTGGGTCATTCCCATTTCGATGCCCATGACCTTCAAGCGACTTCGCCGGGTTGAATCTCCGACCGCGGTGGATTGTTCTCCCGATGCATCACGACGTGCGAAGTCCAACACCCAAGCCGGCGTTGAGCGGTCGTTGTCGTATGGCGCGATCGCACGGGCCACCTCATCCATTGATCCGTACCTCGCTTCGGGATCCTTCGCGAGCATCCGTCGCACAACGTTCGCAAACGTCAGATCAATGTCGTCTCGCATCGCCATCAAATCGGGCACGTCACCATGTCGATGACCATAAACCTGATCGATCAGTTCTCCGACAAACGGCGGTCTGCCCATCAGCAGAAAAAACAACGTCGCACCCAGCGAATACTGATCGCTGCGATGATCAGCTCGCTCGGCATCTTCCAACTGTTCCGGTGAAATGTACGACAGCGTGCCCACGAACGATCGCTGCGGGGGATCAACATCATCATGCCGATCGGCATCGCTGCCTTGATCCGCGTGGCTCGACGCCCAATCTTGAGGCTGCACATTTGCGGCGAATTGAGCCAGTCCGAGATCCAACAATTTGATCGTGCCATCGAAAGCCCGCATCAAGTTCCCCGGTTTGACATCGCGATGCACAATCCCAGCCGTGTGGGCGTGATGCAATGCGAATGCAGCTTGACGAATCGCAGATGCCGCGTCACCAATGGGCATGGGGCCTTCGTCGGCAACGACCTGTGTGAGCGTTTTTCCGTCGACATACTCCATCGCCAGAAAATGAACGCCTTCGCTCTGGCCCGCGTCAAACGCCGTGACGATATTGGGATGCAACAAACGCGACGCTGCCCGCACCTCCTCATAAAATCGCTCGATCGAATCCGGCTGCGATATCCACCGCCTAGGTAATATTTTTAGTGCAACGCGTCGTTGCATCGAACGATGTTCCGCCATGAACACCTCGCCCATGCCGCCACGACCAATCCGACGGCCGACGCGATATCCGCCCAAGATCTCGGGTATTGGCAGTGGCGCATCGACCGGGGAATCAAATTCAAACGAGTCCGTTTCGCCCTGCACATCACGCTCGGCAGCAAAATGCGTCATCGAATCGTGGAGGAAGGCGTTGGTGACCGAATCACCGCTGTGCAAGTCACCCCCGAGCGAATCACCCCGAGGCGCTACGGAATCATCGAGCTTCACCCCATCGATGAATTCCTCATCAAGAGGTTCAGCCCAATCGGACGAACCCTCGACAGAAGTGTCAGACGCCGTTATGTGATCCACTCTCGTGTCAGGATCACCATCGGCGTCTGGAACTAAATCGGCGTCATCATTCACGGAATCTGGTCTTAATGCCGAACTGGGATGACTTGAGCGAATCGAAACACTACAAAATCCGGCGTCCGAATTTCATCGTCCAAGTTTGGGTTGCATGGAGTGGACTTAACGAGCCGTCGGCGTGAATCGCCAACTTGGGTTGGCAACTTCGGATCCGTCCGGGCCAAGGCTAACGCGGGCGGCTGGGCGGATCGACGTGAGTCCACCGCACACAACAGCATTTTAGCCGACTTGACCTCACCTGAACGGTACAAATTTGACCATATCGCCAAGCCATTCAGCCATCAGAATTGCCACCCGTGACAGCCCTTTGGCGATGTGGCAAGCCGAATTTGTTGCGGATCAATTGACGAAAAGCGGGCACGAGGTCGATTTGGTACCGCTGGTTAGTACGGGCGACGTCGATATGCGGCCAATTGACGGCACGCGGCAAGTTGGTGTCTTCACCAAACGAATTCAGCAAGCGCTGGTGGATAACGAAGCGGATGTGGCGGTCCACTCGTTGAAAGATCTGCCAACCGCGGCGGACGATCGGTTTCATCTCGCTGCGATTACGCGGCGGGGCGAAGTGCGAGATTCGTTGGTCACGTCCGACGGCTGCTCGCTGGCGGATTTGCCCGACCGGGCTCGCGTTGGAACGGGCAGCATGCGTCGAAGGGCGCAGCTGCTCAGCCACCGAGCAGATTTATGCGTGTCACCCATTCGCGGCAACGTTCAAACTCGACTGGAAAAACTTGCTTCGGGCGAATTTGACGCGATCGTGCTGGCTGAGGCGGGGCTGATTCGTCTGGGATTGTCCGACGTGCGGCGAAGCGTGTTCGATCTTGATGTGCTGCTTCCCGCCCCGGGGCAAGGAGCACTTGGTATTGAGGTTCGCCGCGATGATCAGCATGCCAGTGACGCATTGAATCAGATTGATGATCTGGCAACGCATGCTTGTGTCGTCGCCGAGCGGGCTGCGCTGTCCAGTTTGGACGGTGGCTGTCTGGCTCCGATTGCAGCTCACGGATCGATCCGCGGCGATCAACTCAATCTCGCGGTCATCGTGTTGTCATACGATGGAAGGAATCGGTTGGCCGAAACAATGACTGATACAGGATTCTCAGAAACTTTAACTCGCAGTGAGTTGCGCCAAGAGGTTCTGAAACGAGCGGCGCAGTTGGGCATCGCCGCTGGGAATGCACTGCTGGAGGCAGGCGCAGCAGAACTCATTCAAACCACGCGTGACGTGACAGGGCCTTCACGTTAGTGCCGTTGAGCATGAATCGAGCAATCAATCACGACGTCATTCTTACCTCTCTCAAGATCTCCAAAACAGCAACGTGCCATGACTGTCTCAACCATGACCGCGGGTCCACGCAGTGTGACCGCTTTCGAACACGCCTGCACGTTGATGCCCGGCGGAGTTAACTCGCCTGCACGCGCTTTTGGTGCCGTCGGTGGAACACCGCTGTTCATTGATCACGCCGAGGGACCGTACTTGTTTGATATCGATGGCAATCGTTATCTCGATTACATCGGATCCTGGGGTCCCATGATTCTGGGGCACGCCAACCCTGAAGTGCTCGAAGCGATCTCGATCGCCGCTGCCAAGGGAACCAGTTACGGCGCGCCAACGGAAGCCGAATCAAAGCTGGCGCAGCAAATCATCGACGCCGTCCCCAGCATCGATAAAGTTCGATTGGTCAACAGTGGTACAGAAGCCACGATGAGCGCAATCCGTGTCGCTCGCGGTGCTACCGGACGTCACAAAGTGATCAAGTTTGCGGGAAACTATCACGGACATGTCGATGCGTTGTTGGTTTCGGCGGGAAGTGCTGCAGCGACGTTGGGCGCGCCCGATTCACCGGGAGTCACGCCGGGTGCTGCCAGCGACACGCTCGTGCTGCATTACAACGATGTCGACGCCATTACCAATGCGTTTGAGCGACACGGCAGCGAGCTCGCCGCTGTGATCCTTGAACCCGTTGTTGGCAACATGGGATGCGTGGTTCCCACGTCGGAGTTTCTGCGTGCTGTCCGTGACTTAACGACGAAACACGGAACCGTTTTGATTTTTGACGAGGTGATGACGGGTTTTCGCGTTGCCTTCGGTGGAGCTCAAGAGCGTTTTGGCGTCACACCGGACATGACCACACTAGGCAAAATCGTTGGCGGGGGAATGCCGCTGGGTGCCTACGGAGGTCGAGCCGACATCATGGATCAAGTCCTTCCGGCTGGCAAAGTCTTTCAGGCCGGAACGCTGTCGGGCAATCCGGTTGCTGTCGCGGCGGGTTCAGCAACGTTGCGAATTCTGAAAGACGATCCGCCCTATCAGCATTTGGAGCGAATGGGCACCATGCTCGCAAAGGGGCTTGATGATGCCGCAACGCAGGCCAGCATTCCGCACTCGGTCGCTCAGGTCGGCAGCATGATGACCCTGTTTTTCCATCCCGATCCCGTGCACAGCTGGCGTCAAGCAGAGCAATGCAATCGCGAGATGTTTGGTCGCTACTTTTGGGGTCTCATCGACCGAGGCATTTATATGCCCTGCAGTCAGTTTGAGGCCCTATTCTTCAGTCGCTTGCACACCGAAGCGATGATTGAAGAAACCATTGACGCGGCTCGCGATGTATTGAGTGCGTTGTAAGTCGGCAGCAGCTAATGCCTCGTGTTGTCCGTAAAATATCATTACGAGTGAATTGTCATGGGAAGATCGAAGGATACGACGGGCTAAGAAGCCCGTGTGATTAAAACACCTTTGGCCTGCGCTACACCTTCGACGATGCACTAACGGCTCGTCCGCAAATAAGATACCGAATTAGCCGAAACGCGCTAGCGCCGGTTCTCGTAGGAACCGGGGCGATCGCCCCTCGGCTCATTCTGAAATCGGCAATTTAATGACGGACGAGGCCTAACGGCCAAATAGCTTGTTAAGCCCTTTTTGCAGACCCTCTTCGAGCTGTTGTTGACCACGGTCAAGCTGGTTTTGAAGGAATCGACCACCCGCTTCCTGAGCAGCTCGGGTAGCGAAGTCGGTGAGCACGCGTTGGACGCCCGATGAATCAATGCTGGGTCGGGAAAGGGTTCCATCGATGGGCAAGGTCAGTTGCTGTCCCGCCAAACCACG
>JBCCJB010000092.1:0-11719 GCA_039028015.1 Planctomycetota bacterium | reverse complement strand
TTGTTGCTTCCCTTTTTCGATTCGCTCATCAAAAAATGCAATGTCCTGTTCGCATTGATTCAGGCAGTCGGTGACGATGCGTTTGAGAAAGTCTTCGGCTAATTGCATGTTGTCATGCAAATCGAAGAACGCCGCTTCGGGCTCAACCATCCAAAACTCGGCCAGATGCCGCGACGTGTTGCTGTTTTCTGCTCGAAAGGTTGGACCAAAGGTGTAAATGCGGGACAACGCCGATGCGTAAGTTTCGCCCTCGAGCTGACCACTGACCGTTAAGTGGGTTGGTTTACCAAAGAAATCCCGCGACGGATCGAGTGGACTCGCAGAGTTGGCAAGCCTTTCGAGTTCAATGGTGGTGACGCGAAACATTTCGCCCGCGCCTTCGCAATCGCTTGCTGTGATGATGGGCGTTTGCAGGTAAACGAATCGTCGCTCGTCAAAAAATCGATGAATCGATTGGCTAATGCGGTTGCGAACGCGCATCACCGCGCCAATCGAATTGGTACGCGGTCGAAGGTGTGCCCACTCGCGTAACTTTTCAAACGTATGCCGCTTCTTTTGCAGCGGATAGGTTTCCCCATCACACCAACCCGTCACGCGAACCGCTGTGGCGTGTAGTTCGGTGGCTTGGCCTTTCGCGGGCGATGCGTGCAATTGACCTTGTATGATCACACTGCATCCGGCCGTCAACTTTTTGACGTCCGACTCGTAGTTGTCCAGCTCTGCGGGAGCGATGACCTGCAATCCTTGCAGTGATGATCCGTCGTTGACATCGATGAAGCTGAAGCCACCTTTGCTATCGCGACGGGTGCGAACCCAGCCGCGAATTTCAATGCCATCGGTCGTTGTTTTTTCGACCGCATCGGCGCGACGGCAGTCCTCAATCAACATCCACGGAAGGGTCATTCGGAATGATTGTTTTGGTGTTTTGAATTAATGGCGATCCGCAACGATACGCCAGTCTCGATTGTATTGTGGCGTTTGCGATGCGCAGCGGGTAGCGGTCGCCAGCACGACGGGTTTCAAAAACTTGGCGGGAAATCACGCATGATTTTCGTCGTCGGTCGGACCATCACCAGGGTCGTTGTTTGCTTGCGTTGAATAAGACTATGAATCGAGTGCGTCACGTCGCGTTGTGGGTTGGTTTTGGTTGGCTAGCGCTTCGGGTGGCCTCATGTTGGTCGCAGGCAATCGAGCCGCGGCCGGTCCTTGCCGATCTTCAATCACCCTTGGTTGAGGTCCAGAAGATTCAAGCCAACTTGCTGCTGGATCGTTGGCACGTGTTGGGGCCTTTGGATTGTGAAGATGGCATCGCGGAGCCTTTCTCCGCAACTGAATCATCGCTATCGCCCTTTGAGCCGTTGATCCTGTGGGGCGATGTGCATTCGTGGAAGCCCGTCCCCAAGTCGAGCTTGCATTTTCGGCGAGTGTTCAAGTTATGGGGCGGCGACGTCGACAAGAAGTGCGTTTTTGCCTGGACCAGAGTCAGGGCGACGACGGACCAATCATGGGACCTGAGCCTCGGTTATGACGATGAGGTCATCGTTTATGTCGATGGTCGTGAGATCTTTCGGGATGACTCGGTCAGCGTGGGTTGCAGCATTGACCATCAACGGATCCCAATCGAGCTGACCCAAGGTGAACACGATCTGCTGATCAAAGTTGCCAACGGCGGCGGCAATTGGGATCTCGTTGCACGGTTTTTACCCAGCCAGTCTAGCGATCCTTGGTTCGTGCTGAACGTGACCAATGATCCTTGGGGTGACGTGACCCGCATGCCAACGGTGCGTTTTGATTTGTTGGATGATCGGGACAACGTCCTTCACAGTATTCGTGGTGATGGCTATCGCAATAGTGATGGCTGGGTGATTCAGTATCCCGTTTATGAGACGCCGCAAAAACAAACAGCGATCGTCGAACAACAGCCCGTCAACGTTCGCATGTCGTGGTCGGGTGTTGGTTTTCAGGATCGAGTGATCACCGTGCCATGGGCTGAATTGCAAGCCGGTGACGTGAACGTGACCTTCGAGGCTGATCCGAGTCCACGATTCCAATTCGTTGATGGCACAACGGGGACGCCACTTGAGGACGTGCAGCTTTGGCTAAGTGAAAAGCCGATTGGCGAAGCGACCGGTCAACCCAGCCATCAGATTGCCAAGCACTTCTCGCCATTTGCGGGAACGGTGTTCGCTTCGGCAAGCGGTTATCAGCATGCCAAGATCAATCTTCAATTTCCATTTGGCAAGCAAAAGACCGTCGCGATGAATCCGGGTGGTCGTCGGTTGATCGGACGGGTTGTTTCGTCAGCAGATCAATCACCGATCGCCGATGCCGTTATCCGCCCAGGGCTCTATCGAGACTATCGGCCCGTCGGCACATCCGATGAGGACGGCTACTTCGAGATCAACTCCATTGGCGATGATAAAACCATCTTGTATCCCGTTGTGACGGCTCGCGGCTATGTTGCAAAGGATGTGTTTTCCGTCAATCTCAACGGGCCCGATCAAACCACCGAGGTCTTGTGGTCACTTGATCCTGCGTCCACGGTAATGGGGCGGATCACCGACGCGATCACTGGCAGGCCAATCGGCGGTGTGACTGTGACCGCTGGCGAAAGTCGTTTTGCAAGCAACCGGGAAAATCCTGAAGCGACGACTGATGAGGATGGTCGTTACTTACTGTCAGGACTGCCTGATGGGCCAGCGATCCTTCATGCGATTGGCAAAGACCACGCACCCGTCTTGGCAAGCGTTGTTGCTCGCCCAGGCCAATCGGTGACATCCGATTTCCAAATGCCGGCTGGGAAATCAGTGCAGGGCCGAGTCGTTGATCCTCAGGGGGCACCCGTCGCCAATGCCTGGATTGTGACCGACACCTGGAAAGGATATCGGATGTTTCGCCGTGAGACCCGCACGGATGCTGACGGTCGGTACGAGCTCCCGCACATGCCCGATTCGGAGGTCGAGACCGATTTTCTGAAACGGGATTACATCTCGGTTCGAAATCAAAAACTGGTCGCTGGTCAAACTCACGATGTGATCCTGCGACCGGTCTTGGAACACATTATCACGCTGCGTGCCAAAGGCCGCCAAACCCCAATCAGTGATATCGAAGTGCAAAAAGGATATCAGTGGACCGGCCGTGATGAGATCTCGTGGGTGCGTCGCGATTACGAACGCGATGCGAACTACGATTCTGTTCGGGGCATTATGACGATTCGTACCGACGAGCGCACCGACGCTCGAATCTTCTTTCGTTTTCGGGCGCCCGGGCTGACGGAGGCTGTCTTTGAAGTGCCTCAGGAAGCGACCGAGCCAAGTCGTTTGACGCTTGAACTTCAGCCCGTCGAAATGATCAGCGGACGCGTTGAAGATGCCGAAACGGGAGCACCATTGGCGAATGCCGCTGTCTTATTGGCGACGCCGGATGATCGTTTGCGCTGCGACTACTACACCAATTACCAATTGCCGATTGAGGCGTTGGATCGCTTCACGGGCTCCTATGCGACGAGCGATAAACGCGGTCGTTTTCAGCTGAGCCGTGGTGAGGTTCCTGACGGATCACAATTGGTCGTGCTTGGTCGCGATGGAAGCTTTGTCGCTTTTGATCAACCCGAAGCGATCCTGGCAATGGACGAGGTTGTGTTGTCACTACCCAAAGCAACGCGGATCGTTGGAAAACTGACACAGGCTGGTGAGCCGTCAGCTGACGAGCGTGTTCGCATTGAGTGGCTTCCTCCCAAACGTCCAGACGCTCAGGAAACACCCTTCTCCGTTGGTGGCGGTGTCACAACGCGACCAGACGGTGGCTTTGAGTTTCCCGGTCTCAGTCCGGGACGTTATCAAATTCAGCGAGTGAAGTCGTTTCAGTCGCCCAATCGATCCGGCGGCATGTCGATGTACCTGAGCGAAGCTGAGCTCACCGTCGCTGCGGGGCAACCGAAGCATTACCCGATCAAGTTGCCGGCGGGTATTCACATCGAAGGAGTGATTCAGGATCGTGACGCAGCACCCGTTCCTTTGAGCATCGTGACACTGCGTCCGGCAAATCAAAGGAATGAACGCGTTGATGTGGTTCGTGCCAGTAGCGAAGGCCGCTATCGGTTTGATCATGTCGTCCCGGGTAACTATGCGATCAGTGTTGATCAATATGAATCATCACCCCAGTTCGGATTTGGGAATGTCATTGGCCAGGGGCACGCACTCGTTCGGGTTGATGTTGAGTCGACCGTCGGGGCCGTTATCCACAAAGACATCACCGTCCATCCGAAGACAGATCGCAATTTTGATGCGTCCATCAAAGGTAAGCTCGCGCCACAAATCTCCGGCAGGCTCTTCGGTTCGGGCAACAAGGTTGCGTTTGATTCGGACGAGCATTTTGGCAAGATCATCGCCGTCAACTTTTGGGCCACTTGGGGAGGCCCTTTCGTGGAATCCTTGCCTGCACTTGAGGCGTTGTATCAACTTGCCAAGGACAACGACGACGTTGAACTGATCACGATTTCATTGGACCACGACAAGGATCAGATGCGCGAGAAGATGCGGGAACTTGAGATTGACTTTCCTGTGATTTGCTCAGGTGAGTCGACATCGGATCCGCTCGCCCGACAATTCGGCATTCGTGAGATCCCAAGCTCATTTGTCATTGGCCGAGATGGTCGCTTCACTGAAGAACGCATTGATAGCGAGCAATTGGCAGCGGCAGTCAATGCGGCCTTGACCAGTTCCGTCATTGATCCCGCAGTGGCCTTGCAGCGTTTGCAAATTCAAACAACGGTCGATGACACCGACATGGGTGTTCCCGATCTCACACTGCAAATGCATTTGGTTGATGCTGACGGCCGGGAATTGATTTCCGATACGGTGGTTCGTCCTGGTGTCACCACGGAGACAATTTGGCGACATCCGTCGCTTCGCCAAGGACAAACGATTCGAATCTCCGCCGCCTCCTCGGGCATGCCGACTCAAACAAGGACGCTGAAAGAGTCAAATATCGATGTCGTGTCATTCAAGTTTGGATCACCACAACAACTGATTGGCCGACTTGTTGATGAGGCTTCACCGGTCCAAGTTGCTGGAATCGAGGTTGTCGCGACCCAGGTGCAATCAGGTTTCATGCGCAGGGCCAAGACGGATTCGAACGGGCGATTTGCGCTTTCGTTATTCCCTGGACTTCATCAAGTTGGCATCAAACCAACCGAGACATGGACCAATGCGTTTGAGACTTCGGCAGCACAGCTCGAAGTCACGGCCGGCGATTCACCGTTGGAATATGACGTCGATGTTTGTCCGGCAATCACCATCCGCGGTGTGGTGGTTGATCAGAATGGGCAGCGACTCACCGGCGTTAACGTGATGACCGATCCCACGCACCAAGCTACCACCAACGAACAAGGTCAGTTTGAGCTGGACCGAATCGCTTCGCGTGGCAATGTCAATGTGTATGCCCGGGCTGACGACGGTTTCGCGATGAGACGCTTTACCATCGACGACTCAATTGACGACCGGCGTGAGCCACTGCGGCTGCGGATTGGTGATTCAGCAAATCCATCATCGGGACTCCAAGTGGGATCGAGGTTGTCGCCCTTCACGTTGACGTCACTCGATCAACGTCCCGTCGAAATTCCACTTACTAATCCGACACGCTTGATGGTCATGCAGTTGTGGCATCCTGCTCATCAACAATGGCTTGCCGAAAAGATGCAGAGCGAATCATGGCCCGAAGCCAAAAACGTGATCATCAGCGTCGATCCCTCGTTGCGGATGGCCGCGCGGCATGCACCTGAGGGAATCGATCTCAGCCAAGTGTTCTTTGCCGGCGCGATGGGATCCGCGTTATCCGATCGGTTGAGCCAGATGTTGCGACCGTTTGCCGTCGTCGTTGAGAATGGCCGGATCGTTTCCGGACCTTAAAACGTGCTCAAGTCGATCAGCGTCGGCGATGGGTTTGCTAGTTCAGTCGTCCCGCGGCCCATAACATGCCGCGCGTCAACGTTTGCAGAAATGTCTGATCTTCAAACATTGCCGATGAATGGCCGTAGGTCGTGCCGAAGATCTGGGCGTCGCCATATTTGTTGGTCCAGAAAACGGGATGCGACTTGCCGTCGCGTTCACTGACTGATGTTGCCAGCGGCACCATGCTTGGCCACTGCTTTTCGATGATGTAGAGCTCGTCCATCTGCGTGACATACGACGCGGGAAAGTCTCTCATGATGGGATGATCGGGAGCACTCACTGTCACGGGATAGCGACTTTGATGATCGTGGCGTCGACTGGTCACACCCAGCATCTCTCGCCAATCATCGATCTTGGCTTCGCGATAGGTGTGCATCGCGCAGTGAACAACGACTGCTGGTGTGCCGGCGTAATGAGCCTTTGCGATTCGCGCGATGTAGTCCGCGTCAGTCGTCTTGGCAAAGCACTCGTTGTGCACCACCACATCGAAACCGGCTGACCAGTTCTCGTCTTCGTAGATTGAGAACTGGGCGTCCTTTGACTTGCCGCCCTCGGCTGCGACGGTCCAGACAGCGTTGATGCCGGCCTCCTTGACCGCGAGCTGAAGTGCCTTGGTTTGGAAATCGTAATCGTGACAACAGCCACCAGTCACCAGCAGAACATGAATCGGTTTCGGGTGAGTCGACGTCGAGCTTGAAGTTTCGGCTGTTAACGACTCAATCGAAAACGCGATCCACATGAGGCAGATCGCGGGAGTTCGAAGTCGAGCAAGCAAACGCATCAAACGTTTTCCTGCAGCTCCACCGTATCCATAACTTTGGTATTCCGCTCGACCGCGATCACAGTAGTGCGCTGCCGCATTCCGTCACGAGTTTCCGCTGTCACGGGCAACACTTGGCGTTTGTCAGCAAACTCCAACCGGACCGTGAAAGCCCCATCACGTTGCAATTTGACCGGGCGACCCGAAACCATCACCGAAGCGGTGGGATCGGTTTTGCCAAACACGATCAGTTCGGCATCGACGTCCAGCTTCAATTTGGACTGTCGCAGGAGCGAAGGGTCACCGACCGTGCTGCCTGAAGCCGAACGATGTGGCATGGAACGCTGGAGACGATCTTCGAACATCTCTCGCAGGTCATCGCTGGATGATTCCAGTCCACCCGATAAGGCGTAAATTCGTTCGTAGTCCTCGGCGATGTCGTGCCAGTGCTCATCCAACCGTTTGCAATCGCCAGGTGATGGGGTTTCGACGACATTGCTACGACACAGGCAATGGAATTCGCCGTTGTCAGCCAGATAGCCCACTGCGACGCGATAGCGTGACGGTGGATCTTGCACGTCCACATACCAGTTGCTGACACCACCGTGGATCGGAATATCACGATCCACCGTTTCATCGCGATTGCTGGACGAATCGCCCACGGTCAAGACGCGGAGCACTGGTTGGGCGGCGTGCCATCGCTCGGCAAGTGCTGATTGCGCTCGCTGGACGCTTGACTGCATGATTTCCCAGCTCGCCTGCAACCAGAATGAGTCTCGGACTACGAGCACCACGCGGTCGCGATGAGGGGCATCACCGCGTTTGTGCTCGGCACCGTCCGTCACGGCGGACCCGGCGACGAGCGTGCCGGTCGACAGGTCCTTGCGTTGTTGGCTCAGTTCGCGACGACGCCGCATTTCAGCACGAATGCGCGCCGTCTTGGCCGATATTTTTGGCTTCGTCAGATCGACGGGATCGACTTTTCGCTTCGGTTTTCGACGGGTCGATGACCTTGAGGCTGGCTTTGTGGTCGTCTTCGGCTTCGCGGTTGCTTTCGGCGAGCTCGCAGTCGGCGCGGCCGCCGCTTTGGCCGACTTGCGTCGGAGCCGACGCTGGACCTTCTTGATCTCCGCGATCAGGTCGTCTTTCCGCATGCCATGCCAGCCGGAAACGCCATAATTACGGGCAATTTCCGCCAATTCGCGGCGTGTTTGTGATTTCAAATCAGCGTTGGTGATCATGGCGGGCTCTCTCAAAAACGATTGGCGGGGGCAGCGAACCTTCCCTCCGCCAAGCACTTTTGGCACCACACGACCGCTGGGACGCGATAATGGGAAAATCGCAGCCCCACCATTATGGCAAGAAGTTGAAGTAGATCCAGGGTTGCGATGGCGGATTGCCGCAATTCCCGCCAAAAACAGCGGCGGGAGCAAGAAGATCTTCCCGAATTCGCAGACCCTCCGAGGCCCGCAGAGTCGGTCTCAACACCCGGACGAGTTCGGCCGGGACGTCCTGAGCGACTCAAACTGGCTGCTAGGGCGGATCTTGTTCGTCGGGCTAAACCACGAGAGGAAGTCCCAATGCGGTGAGCACTTCGTCGATTGTGGCCCGCTCTGTCCGGGCGACTTCCTCCTCGAATTCTTCGACCTCGAGCTCCTGGGTAACGATTGAGGCGCGATCCACGGCCAAAATATCGAACTCGTCTTCGCCTTCGACCTCGATCTCATCGCCCGCAAAAATTTGGCTGGCCCAGACGTTGTCATCGCCATCACCCATTTCGACATCGATGTCATCGCCGACGGAGGCGAAGTCGATGATCATCGCGTCAAAGCCGTGACCCATATCGACTTCTAGGTCGTCGCCAATCGACGTATCGCGGATGATCAAGATGTCATCACCGCTTCCGGTTTCAATGTCGACATCGTCGGCGACGAACGTGAAGTCCTCCATGACGATCGTGTCAAAGCCGCCGCTGCCATCAAAATCAAAGTCATCCCCGATCAGGGTGTCGACAAAGCGAACGGTGTGACCGCCGCCTCGCAGGTCGATCTCGAGATCCTCAGGGATCACGGCGCTATTGAAGATGATCGTGTTGCCAAATCCCCCCGCCTCAATTTCCAAGTCTTCAGAAAGCGGCACATCAACGTCTGGAAACAGACCCAGCGTGGAGATGCGAATCAGTCCCGGTCCGGGCGTCGAGATTTCGATCGTCAGGTCATTGGCCACCAAATCAATCTCGATGTCCTCATCGACTTCGAACTTGCGCAAGCCGGCAAAATCCAAAAGGGAATCGCCGTCTGGCGGCACCACTGGATCGACGATCGCATCAAATCCGAGCGGTGAAAATTCAACCGTTCCGTCCACCACGCGCAAGCTGTCTTCGAAAAGCTCGACGTTGTCGTCTGGATCATCTTCCGTGACTCCATCGGCAGCGACTTCAAATTGAAGGTCGTAGATGCCATTAGGAAGTTCGCCAAAGCGGTTGTCGATGGTCAGCAGGCTTTGATCCAGCGTCTCGTCTGTCCGCAGTAGTGCGGTCTGTTGCGATGTGATGCCTTCGCCAACAACAGTGACACTGGTGGTCACGGGTGTCATTTCGTCGAACGGAGCTCCCTCATTTTCGATTTCAACCAAAAAACTGGTCAGTCCCGTCACGACGCCGTCAGCTGGCGTCGGAAATGGCTGAATGTTTGCCAGCGTCAAATCAGGTCTGGCACCCACATCCCCTTCGCCGCTGGCGATTCGGTTGATGACCGTCAACGCATCCAGGGCCGTGACCGATCCATCCGCGTTCGCATCGGGATAGAATTCCGTGCCCAAGCCAGGTGCCGATTGACCACCCGCATCCATGGCGTTGATGTGATTGATGACCATCAAAGCGTCCAGTGCCGAGACGCGGTCATCGTCATTGACATCGGCCGCGTTGGACGGATTATTCCAGTCCGCGGCCAATAACAGTCGCTTGCTGAGCAATTGAAACCCCAACCGACGCCGTCCACCTCGACCAAAATCGCTCATCAATCGACCCTGTGCAGAAATTAGGAAGAATGGGTCGAGTTTATCGACCCTGGATTCCCGCGTATTCTTGGGTCATCACAATGGAGGCTCAAGCCCCCACTACCGATCTACTTGCCAATATCGGCCGCAGCTTCGGGGAGTTCGGGGTCAACCAGTCCCCATCCGCCGCGCCCGCTTTCGATTCGGCTTTCCACATCGAGAACGGTGTCTTCCGAGCTGGGCTGCCAAAACACTTGAATTTCGGCGGGCGGCAACGGATCAGCCGAGCGGAAGAGTCGGAAGCCAACACCGCGCGAAGGATCGCTGGTAAACCACCATGGCGAAAGCGGGAAGTTTGGATCTTCGCTCTTCCACTCCTCGTCGTCGGAGGCAAGCCGCGATGTGCTGCGGAGATCCGGCGGGTCCATTTCCCAGCTCCCACCGCGGGAAACACACGGCCATGGTGATTCCGGCCAGTTTGCCGCGTTGACGGCGTGGCTGACGCCCGCGTCTTTGAGCCATTGGTAACCATCTTCGGTGTACTGGTTGACGGTCCACTCGGCGACGTTGCCGTGCATGTCGTGCAAGCCAAACGCATTGGGTTTTTTGGTGCCAACCGGTGCGGGACCCTCAAACGCATTGTCGAAGTACCAGGCATACTCATCGATGGTTTCGGGATCGTCGCCAAAACTGTACGCCGTCTGGGTGCCAGCCCGTGCCGCGTATTCCCACTCGGCCTCGGTCGGCAATCGGTATTGGACGCCGGTAATTTTGGATAGCCACTTGGTGAACTGTTGGGCGGCGTACTGAGTCATCGTAACGGCTGGCTGATCGGGCTCTTCGCCGTACTCAAATGTGAACGACGGATCGTACAGCTCCGTTGGTGCGGTGATCACATCGGTCATATCGGACGAATCCACGGTGCGTGTGCCGTTGGATTCAAATTCCTTGAAGACGGCGTACATCCTCATGTATTCCAAATACATGTCCCAGCGGACCTCCGTCTTGGCGACCCACATGGGTCCTGCGGACAAAGAAATGCTGGGCAGCTCGTCCTCTTTCACCTCCGGATCATCGTCGCTGCCGCCGAACTGGAAGTCACCGCCGGGTACGGGAATCATTTCGAATTCGATGTCCGTACCTGGAATTCGTTGCACGTATGGCACCATGAATTGACCATCGCCGAGCTCGACAAAAGGGCCGTCTGATGGGGCTGTCGCTGAAAGCCCGGGCGTGGCCGAGAGTGTGGCTTCAACAGCGAAGCTCGCCGGAGCATTGGCAAGCAGCGCGAAGCAGAAAAAAACGAAGAGTCGCGTGATAAATCGTCTCATAGTTTCTGTGAGTGTCGTTGAAGAATTGAGTCAGCGGATTGTCGATAGCTGGAACCGGCATTGGCCGTTGATCCAGGCGGAACCGTGGATGCCTGATGGCACCGTTTCGAGATTCGGTCATGTGGCCAGAACGTCAATTGCCCCAAAATGACCGTCGCCTCGGGAAAACCACGCCCGGTGACCGGCCCCGGCCTTCAGTGTGCTCGCTGAGTCCTACGGAATCAAGTTGTTCGGTCGCGTGCCGAGCTGCACATTTACCGATCGGGACGCTTGATCGCGACGCAAATCGACCTGCAATTCCGCGCCCACGGCCGCTGCGCCCACGATCCGCATCAGATGGCCTACATCAGCGATCGTTTCTTCGTTGATTGACGTGATCACATCGCCAATCTGCAGACCGGCCAATTCGGCCGGTGAATCGATGCCCGCGAAGCCTTCGACCAATGCTCCACGCACACGTGAGTTGCTGCCCGGATGGAGTTTGTCGGGCACCTCAGCCAGCGAGACACCCAACCATCCACGCTGCACATGTCCGTTATCGCGGATGCGTTGATAAATGGTACGCGAGACGTCGCTGGGAATCGAGAAGCTGACGCCTTGATAGGTCTCGCCGACGATCGCCGTGTTGATCCCGATCAGCCGTCCTCGGGCATCAACCAGCGGCCCGCCCGAATTCCCCG
>JBCCJB010000091.1:0-11749 GCA_039028015.1 Planctomycetota bacterium | reverse complement strand
GTCCATGCCTCCAGCCAGCGCCAAGCCCGCCGCGGTTAGCGCGTTCAGCGCTTGAAACTCGCCAATCAATGGCAGATCGATCGCTGCTTTGTCGCCGCGCCAATTCAAGAACAAGCGCTGCCCCGTGGCTTTCGGCAACACCGGAAATGGTCTTAACTACGGAGCCGATTCCGAAACCGAGGATAAGATCCAAACGCCAGGTCTCGCATTGATGCTGGAAAGCCGCTTATTGGGCAGTTTGGAAGGCGTCCGCACTCGAGTCCCCGGTAAAGGAAAAGTGGTCTTACCCGATGAAACACAGTTGGCGGATGTGGGATCGATACGCGTGGTCGATGGCCAGATAACCGAATTGGTTTACCAATGGGTTGAGCCCGACAATCCTGGTCTTAAAAGCATCAACACCTATATTGTCGAGCGTCGCAAATTCCCGGTTCAGGTCGAATCCATCCAGATCGGATGTGAGGTTTTCTCCCCGATTCATCCCGTTGGCGATGTCGCTTTTTGTGTTGCAATGCAGCCTCAAGTCGACATTCGGCTGGTGCCCAGCGCCGGCAACGCGTCGATTTCGGAGTAAAACGAATCGGGCACGCTACCCAGCCATCGCCGCGCGGTGCTGTTGGGCGTTCTGACGTCGTTTCACACCGGCGAGCAAAGCTCGAGCCATCATCTGGCGAAAGTTCGCGTTGCGCAGACGCTGTGCGAGATGAGCAAAATGCGTCAGCGTGGTCGCATTGGCATACGTATCGTCGTTCTCGCGGCACTTTCGTTCTTGGCCAAAGTAGCAAATTGGATATTGGCTGATTGGCTGGATTGTCCGCATGCTTTCAAATCCCACGCTCGTCAATCGCCGCAAATTAATTGGGCTAGCGTAGAACGATGCCATCTCGAAATCAGATCGCTCAGGTGCCGAGGAAAGCATGGCGATCTGATTGAGCGTGATGAAGCTCAGCGAATGGGTGATGCGATGCCAGAATCGTTCCCGTTGGTCACTAAACTCGGTCACCGAATCGAGGAGAAGATGTTGCGATCGTTCCGTCAGACACGCCCCATCGATTTCCGAATAATCAAGTCGACCTTCGATGAAACCATCAAACACTTCTTGACGAAGCGGCAACACAATTGAAACGGCATAGACATCGCCATCAGCGCGATCCACCCGCAATGCATCTGGATGAGTCTTCCAAATATCGACATACCGCTCGCTAAGCCCAGAACCATTCGCGGCTAGCTGATCAAAGCGTTGGCGACAAAGACGCTGTTCCGTTTCGTTACCACTACGATCGATTTGAGACTGAAAACTGCGATGCATCCTCTCGATGACCTCTCGCACCTCGGTCTCATCGCGGCAGGTATCGCCACCGTGCGGCAGACGGCCTTTGCGAAGATCATCGCCAGCTCGCCAAGGCATGTCCAAGAAGCCATCGTGAATGATTTCGTTAATGGCCGGGTCGATTCGAATCAGCTGATCGCTGGGCACTTCCAACGCATCCGAAATCGCCGAAAGCGTTCGCGTGGACACCTCTTTTCCGGATTCAGCGATCTGGATCGTTCGCGGTGAAAGGTCGGCGCGTGCGGCCAAGTCCAACTGAGAAAGTCCCAGCTGAACCCTGTTTTTTAGAAGTGAGGAAGTGAAACTAGGCACTTGGATGGCTAACAGCGGGAAAGCATGACGACTTTGCGCCCATCTTGCGCGTTAGAAATGTGTTCTTTCGTTAACCTGGGCAAATAAGTACAGCGACTGGGTCGAGGTTGTCAAAAGTCGAAGGTGGTGGAATCACGAGGTTCGCCATCGTCGAAATAATTCATTGACGCTGGGGCATGGTCTCGGCCGAGTCGCGTACTGCTTTTCCATCACCGAAGCCGTAAGCTTAATTGCGGTCAACTCGCCCGTCACCTGACAGGCTCGAGAGCGGAGCCGTTATGCGGCATGCCACATTCGAGATGGATTGTCAGCAAATCGACGCAATCCGCTCAGGGCAGTTTTCGTAGCGACAACAGCCAGTCCTGCTCATCCGGCGGCGTGAATCGGAGGTCATCTGGGGCTGCAATCGTTACTGTGCCTTGGCGTGGATCGACCCAGTGGCACGCGTAGCCGTTTGCGTTGTCGCCGAGCGATATTTGTCCCAGGTCAACGGTTTTCCCGACGGGGGAATAGGCAACAATCCATCGGAGATCAGGAGTCGCAGCAACCGTCACTGTCGACGCAACGTCTTCAAGATCATCATCAAACGTGGTCACAGGCTCCAGCAACCACCATGACCCTGTCTCAAAAAAATTCCTCAACCGGGTCATTGATTCGATCGCATTGGTGTTCAACCCGGCACGCCACGATTCAACGGGAACTGGCCGATGACCCTCTGGCGGTAATCCATCCTGATCGTTCCAAACCCAAATCGAATGATGTCCAAAACTAGTCCCCACCGTTGGGCTCAACATCATTGACCAGTACGCAGCTCGGCGAACATTGCGTGCCCCATGGATCGTGCCCGTTCGGTAAGCCGTAATGGCTTCGTAATTGGGTTCCAGATTAATCACCGGTCGATCCAACGTACGATTCCCCGACCATGGACCCGATAGATGACGACGCAGATGATCATCGATCTCGCCGTGGCCGCTCTGGTAGCCATAGAAATCCAACCAAGATTCATCTTCAAAATCATCACCGGTCCAGTGCAGTCCAGCCGGATGGAGCGTGGCCAACTGCTGCATCCACCCATCATCGGTTCCAAAGACGGCTCGACCAATTCGTTGCCATCGGGCCGCATCCTCGTACTTGCTATCACCTCCCAAAAACCACGCGCATCGCAAACTGCCAAATCTTGCTTTTTGATAGCGCGTCAACGCGATAGCATCGGCTTCCGTTAATGCATGGCCTGGATCTTCTTGATTGATCGCCCACATCATCACCGGAACGGCGACCATGCCATACGCATTGATCATTCGAATCTTCTGTTCCATTTCCGACATCGCACGATCGTCGATGTCTACCCATCGGGATCCGCTGAGCTGGAATGCCGAATGCGACAACGTTTCTCGAGCACCACGCCACGGCGTCATCACAAATTGGATTGCGGTGAATCGCTGATTCGACCTATGAGCCAGATAACGCTGCCAGTCAACGATGCGACTTCGCAGCACGCCATTCCAAGCTGTGTCGGCAAGCCAA
The DNA here is from genome assembly GCA_039028015.1 of Planctomycetota bacterium. Classification (GTDB taxonomy): domain Bacteria; phylum Planctomycetota; class Planctomycetia; order Pirellulales; family Pirellulaceae; genus Rhodopirellula. The sequence goes on along the minus strand of JBCCJB010000091.1, from coordinate 8,583 downwards.
AAAAAGGGTTGGCCATCATGCGTCACAAGATGCGTTTGATCGTCGGACACGCGAAGACGTCCTTGATTGCATGACGCGCTCGCATTGAAGTCGCCACTGATCGACGTTCCATCGGGCAGGCTGGCGTCATACTGATAGACGCCTTGATTGGGAACGGTTAGGCGAGCCGCATACACGCTGCCGCGCAGATAAAACATGTCGACGCGACACATCTCAGTGGGATCGGCTGCCCAGCGAACGGTTACCTTGCCAAAGTCCATATGAGGACTTTCTGGAACTTCCGAGACGTCAAATTGCAATTCAATCTGACCGTCGTTTTGATGAACGTTAACGCCATCGTTAGCAACCGCTGGACTCAGCAGAACCAGACTCACAGTCAAATGATGCCACACTAGCCCAGCGAAAAACAATCCTGAGCAATCGAATCGTCGCTTGAAGTCCGTCTTGATCATGGTGATGACTCACTTTGAAAACACAACTAACGGCCAGGTGCGTCCAGAACGAGTCTCGGCAACATCGCGATGGCTTCGGGAAGTGCCTGGCATTCTTGCTCAAAAACCCGTTTCGCTAGTGTATCGGGCGTATCGTCATCCAAAACGCGGCATGAACGTTGATGAATGATCTGGCCGTGATCATAGATGTCATCGACGAAGTGTACCGTGCACCCGGATATCCGAACGCCGCGATCCAAGACCGCTTGGTGCACATGTCGGCCAAACATGCCTTGCCCGCCGAATGCGGGCAATAAGGACGGATGAATGTTAATCACCCGGTCAGTGAAATCATTGGGGATTAGGACATGACAAAGGTATCCCGCCATCACGACATACATGGCACGGCACTGACGAACGGGATCGAACATGGCATCACAGAAAGCTTCGGCAGAATCAAAATCACGCTTTTGAATCACCTGGGTCGTGATGCCAGCTTCCTCCGCAATACAAACGCCTCGAACGTCCGGACGACTGCTGATCACAAGACGGATATCCAATGCGAGACCGCGATGGTTTCTGTGATCAATCAAATTTGCCAAGGTGCGCCCCGAGCCGCTGAGAAAAACGGCAATCGGCAGTGGATCGTCTGACTTGGTTTGAGCTGCCGTCATCGCGACTTCATGGCTCCGACTGCGTCACGATGACAACGCCACCATCGATTGCCATCTGAACACGCGACGTCTCCGTCGGCTCTTTGACCAAGGGTGAGTGATCAGGATCATCAGTCAATCGATCAGCGAGAGTCTCCGTCATGATTAACTCGCGATGAGCTGCCAAAGCCGCCTGCACATCGTCGTCATCGCTGGCCACATGAACACGGATGCGGTCGGTGTACTCACAGCACAGTTCTTTTCGTAGGGATTGAATCACACGAATGAGATCTTTTGCGACACCTTCGTGCCGCAACTGATCGGTGATCTCCGTATTGAGCACCACAACACAATTGGTGCCTTGGGCCGCTGCCCAGCCGTCTTTGGCTTTCAGGCGCACCTCAATGTCCTGGCCATCCAGCTTGATGGTTCGACCATCGATCTCTAATGAGACGTGACCGGCGGCATTTAGCTCTGCAAGTAGGGCATTCCCGTCGGCGGCCAAGAGCTGTTTCTTGAGAAGCGGCATTGCTTTGCCCACCTTTGGTCCCAATCGTTTGAAATTGGGGACGACGGTGTACTGCACGTAGTCGCCACCATCGGTTGTGTAATCCACCACTTTCACGTTGAGTTCATCACGAACCAGCGCATCGTGATCTCGTAGCCACGCGAGCCTCGACTCGTCAGCAAGGATGACCTCGACTTTGGACAGTGGCGTGCGAACCTTTAGTTTGGCGTCGGCCCGGGCGGCGCGACCCAATGAAGCAATCTCACGAAGCAGACTCATCGAATCAGAAAGCGTGTGATCGGTGCGCGACTCATCCGGAAGTGGATAATCGCACAAGTGAACACTGATCAATGCGTTCGACCCAAACGGCCTAGACAGTTCCCGCCAAAGCGTTTCGGCAAGAAAAGGAGTGAAGGGAGCAATCAATTTGGACAATTCCAAAAGAACTTCATAAAGCGTCCAATAGGCGTCCAGCTTATCCGGCGCATCAACTTGTTTTGACCAAAACCGATCGCGACTACGCCGCACATACCAATTGCTCAATCCATCCAATAATGATGAGATCGATTGGGCCGCCCCAAAATTGTCGAACGCGTCCATCCGATCGATGACGTTGGCTTTACAACGGTTTAATTCGCTCAAAATCCACCGATCAATTTCGCTTCGATCGCCAATCGGACGGTACGTTGGTGACGATGCAAGGCTCGTCGGCGTTAACTGCTCATCGACCTCATCCGCCCCAGTTGGGTCAAAACCGTCAATCTCGGCGTAAATCGTGAAGAAACTAAAGGTGTTGTAGCACCGAAGCAGGAACTCAGGAATCGAGTCACGGATCGCTTGATCGGCATAGATGATGGAGTTCCACGGAGCTTGATTGGCGAAGAAATACCAACGCATGGCATCGGCGCCGTAGCGATCAAAAATCTCCGATGGGCTGCGATAATTTCGCAAGGTCTTGGACATTTTCCCCGTTTTCTTCGTGAACTTGCGATCGGTGTGCGACTCAGTCTCAGCTTCCGTCAACGCAACGATCTTCGACGAGGTCTCGTCGTCGCTTTTGGCTTCGCTCTCGTACCACTGGGACAGCATGAGTCCCAAAACAATGCAATTTCGAAACGGCAGTGGGTACGCATCGGCGGATCGATTTCCCACATCGGTCTTTACCTCTTCGGCCACATCACCATCGCAGATATCAGCTCCTTTCCCAAATAACATCGTTGCAATCGCAAGTTGGCTGTAAAACCATCCGCGTGTTTGATCTAGTGCCTCGCTGATGAAGTCTGCGGGGAATTGTTTGGCAAATGAGTCCGCGTTCTTGTGCGGGTAACCCCACTGTGCAAATGGCATCGCACCGCTGTCATACCAACAATCGATCACCTCACTGACCCGTCGCATCCTTGAGTCGAGATCAAATGGCGACCGATACGTGACTTCATCGATATATGGCTTATGCACACGCAAATCGTCGGCAAGATTCGGGTTCGCCGCTTTGGCATTGTCCCAAGCCTGCGTGCCATCCACATCCGGTTTGGCAAGCAACTCATCGTAGCTGCCGATCGCTTCCATCTTTCCTGTTGATTGGCACACCCAGATCGGAAGCGGTGTCCCCCAATAACGCTCACGCGACAGCGCCCAATCGACATTGCTCTCGAGAAATTTGCCAAATCGCCCATCACGGATGTGATCGGGTTGCCAACCAATTTGAGCGTTATTCTCCAGCATTAAGTCGCGAAACCGAGTTGTGCGAATGAACCAACTCTCTCTTGGGTACTGAATGAGAGGATCCTGCTCCGCACGCCAGCAAAATGGATAGTCATGGAGATACTGATCCAACAGCAGCAACCGCCCACGTTGCCGCAAATCACGGCTCAGCTCTTTATCAGCATCTTTGACCCAAACGCCCTTCAGCGCAGGAACGTCATTGTTGAATTTACCGTCGGGTCCGACGGCGCAGAGCAATTCGATAGGTTGTGAAAAACGACGTTGCTGCGAGGCAAATACTTCGTAATCAACCTCACCAAATGCGGGTGCGAGATGAACAATCCCGCTACCCGAATCCGTTGTCACAAAATCAGCCGCAACAACATGCCAGTAAACAGGTGCGGTCTGGCCATCGACAGTAGCGGCCGACGGATCACCGATCGAGTCGCGGTAGTAATCGAACGGGGGTTCATATCGGCAGCCAATCAGATCATGGCCGGACAGTGTCTCGACAACCTTTAACTCACGTTTGAGCTTGCCCGCAATTGTTTCCACCAACGACTCAGCAATCACCAATTCGTCATTGGATTCATCATCAACCACGACCGAGTAGGTCAGCTCGGGATGGACGGCCGCGTACATGTTGCTGGGTAGCGTCCAGGGCGTCGTCGTCCAAACAACCAAGTGGCGACGTGTTGCCCGGCCCTTGTCATCCCGCAACGGAAATCGAACATAAACGCTTGGATCGGCGACTTGGCGATATCCCTGTCCAACCTCGCCAGCCGACAAAGCGGTGCCACCTTGAGCCCACCACCAAACAATCTTGTGTCCCTGATAAAGCAAGCCGCGTTCAAACAGCGTTTTCAAACTCCACCAAACGCTTTCCACGTATGATTGATGGTACGTGACATACGCCTGATCCAAATCAACCCAAAAGCCGAGTCGACGGGTGAGTGTTTGCCACTGACCGATATACCTAAAAACGCTTTGTTGGCATTTTTGAATAAACGGCTCAACGCCGTAGGCTTCAATTTCTTCCTTGCTGTGGATGCCGAGCTCCTTGCCTACCTCGACTTCAACCGGCAAACCGTGCGTATCCCATCCCGCCTTGCGTTCGCAGCGAAAGCCACGCATCGTTTTGTATCGTGGAAAGACGTCCTTGATCGCCCGAGTCAGACAGTGCCCGGGATGGGGCATCCCATTAGCCGTCGGAGGTCCTTCGAAAAATACAAAATCGGGACCGTTTCGACGTCGTCTGAGCGATTCCTGGTAGATGTCGTTGGTCTCCCAAAAAGCCAAGACCGACTCTTCCATTTGCGGAAAATTCGGACTCGGATCCGCCTTGGAAAACGCGGGCGAGGGTGCAGTGGGTGTTTGAGACGAGGCGGACATCGAGGAATTGCCAAACGCGTTAAAAAGCAAGTCAATTTGACCGACTGTTTTACGGGTTCCGGTCCATTTTCCCCAGCCCGGCCGCAGAAACTCGCTAAGGAACAAGCGACCAATAGCTGGCGGATTTTTTTGCCTCGCTCGAGATTTCTCCTCGCAATTCCCGTCGTGCGAGGCCGGGCGAGACACTTTGATAGGGCAGTTGTTGATTACCTACTTTTAAGACGTGGGCTATCGAGCAAACGCGACGCAACCCAACACGCAACTCAGTAACGATACGGTCGTCCCGCTATCGGCCCAATAAAAGCCAAACCGTTCGCATCGACATCAGACACACCAGGATCAGGCCAGCACCCGTCACGAGCAGCAATCGCATCGACAGTCCCCGATGTCGATTTGACCAAGCCTGACCCAACATGGTCGCCGCCAAAACGGGAAACGCGAGGATCGTCAACGATTGAGCCACGACAATGAACCGAACCAGGTTGATACCGGCGATCGTTGCCAACGCCGCAACCAAATAACCTGCGGTCAAAGTTGCTGCGGTGGCCCATCGAACCGAAGGGGCATCAAACCGGCAGGATTTGCCCAAGCCATCGACGATCGCCACACCGCCGATGATCGCATTGACCACAAATGAACTGATCGCACCGGCGAACACGCCAACTGAAAAAATGAATGTTGCCGCATCGCCGAACATCGGTCGTAACGCCACGGCGACCGCGTTGGCATCGACCAATTCCGTTACCGGCGTCACGCGATGCAGGGCTGATGCAGCGGTGATGAACAATACCATCGTCAACATCGTCAGCGTGCCCACACCAATGAACGCGTCGATACTTCCCGTACGAATCTCAGTCGGCGTCCAACCTTTCTCCTTGACTTGGTAGCTCTGAAAGAATGCTCCGGCCACGGAAAACGTCGTGGCGATCAGCGCCGTCACGCCCAGCCACGATTGCAGAGCCATTGCTTGCGCCCTCGCACTGCGGACCGACTCCGCGGCCGATGCGACGTTATCAGGCAGCCTGGGAACCAGGCCTCGAAGAATCGCCAATGGGTCCGGACGCGCAGCGACCATGCTGATCGAAAATGCAAGCACCATCACCGCAACCAACGGCATCATGGCCCGCTCCAACTTTTGATAGAGATTGATCCCACGGCGATGTTCTGATGAGCCAAATAGCAGCATTACGATCAGCGCGGCATTGAAACCTGCAAGCCCCGCGAGCTGATACGCAGTCGATGCGGACGCATCGCGACCAACCAATCCCTGCCAAGCCATGATCATCGCATTGTTATTGCTAGCTTGATACAACGTGATCGCGGCAAACAGACTGCCACCAACAAGCATTGCAGCTGGGCGACCAAGACGTCGTGCGATCCACGTGCACGGTGTTTGGCTATCCAGCAAACCGATCGACATCCCCGCAACGGTCATCCCCATCATCAGCAATCCGGCCAGCGGCACGACCCAAAGCAGTGCCAGCCCGAATTCGCAGCCAACGCGACTGGCGTTGACGATGCTTCCAGGACCAAGCACAACCGCGGCCACAATGATGCTTGGTCCGATGCGACGCAAACGACTCGCGATGCCCAACGCAATTCCGTTCGGTGACGAGTCGTCTATGCTGTTGTCAACCATCGGACGTTTTCTTGCTGATTGATCAACGCTGTTTTCATTTGTCGGCCTAACAACTCATGCGGGTCATCCTAACCTCCGACGCATCTCACATGGGGGCAGTGTCCGCTGCGATAGCAACCAATTGTTTGCGTAAGTCACTGCGCGACCAAGCCAGGGCAAGAATCGTGGTCGCAACGGGAGCGTCACAATTTGAAGTCCTGGCCAATCTGGCAAGCCAGCCTGACATTGATTGGTCGCGTGTCGAAGGATTTCACTTGGACGAATACGTCGGAATCGCCATCGATCATCAAGCGTCGTTCTGTGGTTACCTTCGGTCCCGATTTGTCGAAGCCTGCCAACCCGCAAAATTCCATTATCTGCATGGCGATGCGAATCCGGTCGAAACCATTGCGGCGGTTGGCTCCGAGCTCCAAAAGGCGCCAATCGACTTGCTTCTTTGCGGCATTGGCGAGAATGGTCATTTGGCGTTCAACGATCCGCCAGCTGACCTTGAGACACAAGATCCCTACCTCATTGTCGAATTGGATGACCAATGCAGACAACAGCAGGTGGGTGAGTGCTGGTTCGAAACTCTGGATGACGTGCCCACCCATGCGATGAGCATGTCGATCAATCAAATCCTACAAGCGAAGAATCTCATTTGCTCGGTACCGGACACGCGCAAGGCAGAAGCGGTCCGAGCGACGTTGGAAGATCCTATTTCCCCATCGATCCCCGCTTCAGTCCTCCGTCGATGTGAACAAGCAACGTTGGTGATTGACGAAGCTGCCGCATCAAGATTGTCTGACTCGGTTCGATCGACACTGCAATCACCGTGAGTACGTTCGTCGATCTGCAAGTCAATGGGTTTGCTGGCGTTGACTTCAACGCGGATCAATTGAGCGACGATGAGGTGCTGACCGCCACCGCAGCTTTGAGAGAAATTGGTGGCATCGATCGATGCCTTGTGACACTGATTACCGCACCATGGTCCGTACTCAACCGGCGGATCGCCGCTTGGGCATCGCGATTGGATCGTCTTGAATCACTTCAAGAGACCATTGCAGGTCTGCATATCGAAGGGCCATTCATCTCATCTCAAGCCGGATTCGTCGGCGCGCACCCAGCCGATGCCACGCGACCCGCGACGCCATCATCGGCTTGCGAACTGCTCGAATCGGGAGCGGGTTGGATTCGGATGATCACGCTGGCTCCGGAGTGTGACGCAGGCTCCAAATCAACACGCTACCTTCGTGATCAAGAGCTCATTGTGGCTGCCGGCCACAGTGACGCTTCCATCGATCAGCTGAAGCAGTCCATCGACGCTGGACTACAGATTTTCACTCATCTGGGCAACGGATGCCCGGCGATGTTGCCGCGGCACGATCACATCATCAACCGCGTGCTGAGTCTGTCGGAGCATTTAACCGTTTCATTCATCGCTGACGGCCATCATGTGCCGTGGTTGGCCCTTCGGACTTACTTGCAGGTCGTCCCAGCAACGAAGGTGCTGATCGTCAGCGACGCGATCGCTGCGGCCGGACTCGGCGCCGGCCGCTTTCAATTGGGCCACCACATATTCGATGTCAAAGAGGATCTGTCGACATGGTCAGCCGACGGTTTGCACTTAACTGGCTGTGCAACGACGATGCCTCAGATGGCATCGTTACTGAAGGAACGCCTCAGTGTTTCCGACGAACAGATTGAAACCTGGATGATTCACAATCCACGTCGGATGCTGGGTGCCTAATACGTCACGGCGCTAGCTCTGCCGCATCTTGTTCAACGTCAACGGTTCGTGGCTTTGCTGGCTCACGCAATTTCAGCAAGATTGAATCCTCGCCGACCTCAATCGATTCGAATTTCCGGAGCACACGTGCATTCTGTTCGTTCTTGTACAACTCTTTCGCAAGATTCTCCTGCGCGAACGCCTCCATAATCGGTTCAGGAATGGGTTCCCCTTTGACGCTGCCGCCGACCAGGCGCACCACGAGCACGCCATCCTGCATGGACACATCGAAACGCCCATCGGCATTGAAGAAACGACCCTTCCCACCGGGAAGCATGTCGGTCGGAATGCTCACCTTTCCAGTAATTTCACCATCAACAATGTCAACGAAGACTCGACCGCGAAGCTGTTCATTACCGGCAATCAGGGCATTGAGTTCGTCAGACGTCAACACCAATTCTGTCAACGGTTCCGGCGTATTTTCAAGGGCGACGTCATCGGCGTTCCCACCCGGATCAGCCGCGCCTGTCTTTCCCACGGGCGCGGATTCG
>JBCCJB010000090.1:0-11867 GCA_039028015.1 Planctomycetota bacterium | reverse complement strand
TTGTTCTCACCGGCGGCGGTCTTGTTTGCCGCCATTGTGTCGCTTGGCCTAGCCGCAGCGTTTTTCTCACGCTTTCGTAGCTTTCTGATGTCGGCCGACCGTTATCGAATGATGACGTTGATCATGATCGTCAGCGGAATACTGGCGATCGCGGCACCGCAGCTGTTCATGCTGATTGCCAAGCAATCCAACTGGTTTGCTTCCAGCGGTGGCGTCCTACTGTTTGTGCTCAAGCTTGGCACTTTAGCCGTCATTTCTGTCGGTCCGTCTTGGCTTGCCGTCGGACTCATTTTTCCGTCTGTGGTCGCGTTTGCAGGTGAACACTGCACTCCCACCCAATCTGGACAGCGTCTTGGACTCTTATTGGCGGTCAATGGTCTTGGTGGTCTTTTGGGGGCCGAGTGTGCGTACCGAATACTGCTACCCGTTTTCGGCGTGTATGGCGCGATGACAGCCATCGCACTGGCGTTCACGTTTGCTGGCCTGATCGTTTCCATTTTTCGCGAGGGATCTAATTCGCGGCTTGGCAACATTGTCGGTGCAAGTGCATCTGTCCTGCTGGTATTCGGGATTGGCAAACTGAATGCTCAGCTTCCGGTGGTCAATCCGCCGCCTGGCGTTACCCCGCTTGATATTCAATCGGGACGTGAGGGTACGGTTGCCGTCATCGAGGACCCCAAAGGCGAAAAGTCGATTCTGGTATCGAATCAGTACGTCCTGGGCGGGACGGCGGTGCGTTACAACCAAGAGCGTCAAGCACTGCTGCCTCTGGTGCTTCATAAGCAACCATCGAATGTGGCCTGCATTGGACTTGCCACCGGGATCACGCCCGGAGCGGCGCTGTCAGTCGGCTCTGTGAAAAAAGTGGTCGCCGTCGAGATTTCACCCTTGGTCGCCAGGGCTGCCGAAACGTACTTCGACGACTTCAATCACCAAATCAGTAGCAGCGATGCTGCGGACATCGTGATCGGAGATGGACGCACCGTCATCGCATCCATGGCGACCGGATTTGATGTTGTCACCGGCGATCTATTTCTGCCCTGGGCACCAGGAACATCTCGGCTCTACAGCCGTGAACACTTCTCCGCCGTTCGCAGCACACTCAATTCGGGTGGCGTGTTTTGCCAGTGGTTGCCCATGTACCAGCTGACACGTGATCAGTTTCAAATGATCGCGAACACCTTTGCTCACGTGTTCGAGGAAACACATCTTTTCTTGAATCACTTCAGCATCTCGTCTCCCATGCTCGGGCTGATCGGTGTCAAAGAACGTGGATGGTTGAATTGGCAACAGATTGAGAATCGCTGCAGCCAAATCCGGAAGTCCAATGACATTTTGGACCCGGTGCTGCGACATGCTTCTGGGATTCGGTTGCTCTATCTGGGCCAATGGTTGGATGATCAGATGGACACGCCGCTAGTGACGCTTTCTGATCCCTCACTGGAATATTCCGCAGCAACCGTTCGCTTGTCGGACGATCCATTTGGTCGGTATTTCAATCCGTCGAAATGGATTCGATTTTGTCGAACTCGACAGCGACGATACGTCAACGATCCATCGTCGAGAGCCGGAACGCCCGGTTCAGACCCCACCATGCAGGCGAAGCTGATGCTGCTTTCAACCGGGTTGCTTGAATTGGATTATGCAAAGCGAACTCAGCACAAGCTCACCAGCTCAATCGCGGCACGAGTTCAGCAAAACTTGCCTAAGTGTTTTATTGAGGATCGCTTAGCAGATATGAGTCGCTGGCCTGGTCAACCGGTCACCGATCCAAGTCAGTTGGACTCGCAAGAATGATTTGAGCGTTTCATACTATTGATTGTTGAAGATGCAAATGAACTGTTCACGACAAAGCCGACCTTTCCGAACCGATAAGGCGCACCGAACAATGCACTGTCCGTTGACATTGATGACCCGATTCCCATTTCGTCCGGATCGATCGCGACGAGAGATTGGTCGGCCGGCACGCCGCCCATTCGCGTTCACGCTCATCGAACTTTTGGTCGTGATTGCGATCATTGGTGTTCTTGTCTCATTGTTGCTGCCGGCGGTCCAAGCCGCTCGCGAAGCAGCGCGACGCACGCAATGCTCGAATCATCTCAAGCAAATTGGTTTGGCTGTGCACAACTACCACTCGGCTCATCGCAGCATTCCCACCACCACAACGGGTGCCGATGGTACGGGAACCACGTGCGGCAATGGATTCTACAGTTGGCTCGCAATGCTATTGCCCTACATGGAGCAGCAGGCGTTGTACGATCAAATTGACTTCGATCAGTCATTGTCGAACCATTGTAATTATATCGTCAGCAGCGATTACATGGACTACAGCATCAGTCCCACACATGACAACGCGGAGGCCGCACGAACGCTGGTTGGCAGCTATTTGTGCCCCTCAGATCCTGCGGGCGTGCTAAGGCTCCACGATGATGGCGAGGAACTCGCACCGGGCAGTTATGCCGCTAACGTGGGCTGGCCAAAGTTTTCGTTCTGGCCCGGCGACAATCGACCCTTGGAAAAGCAGAATGGCGTTTTCGGTTTGTATAACCCGGCACAGCCCGAAAGCTGGCATGTGCCCGAAACGAAATTTCGCGATATTCCGGATGGCTTGTCAAACACAGCGGCCGTTGCCGAGCGAAAAATTAGCGACCTATTCGTGATCGCATCGGTGTGGGGTGGCAGCTACGTTCCTCACACTATCGACGAAAACATGCAGTCGTTTTGCGGAAGTTCCACCAGCTCGCGTTCACTCGAAGAGTGGGTTCCCTACTGTGGTTCGGTGACGCTCAGTGATCCGATCTACGCCGAAAAGCATGGCCATGCTTGGATCAGCGGATGGACATTCGCCTCAAACACTTACATGCACGTGATGCCGATCGGTCAACGCAACTGTCATATTTATGGTGGTGAGGATGAAGGCAATAACCTTGTCACCCCCGGCGGCTACCATCCTGGCGGCATTCATGTCCTGATGGCTGATGGAAGCGTCAGTTTCCGTACGGAATCTGTCGACATTCGCTTGTGGTGGGCGTTGGGCAGCGGTAACGGAGGTGAAGTGCTGGCTAATTTCGAATGAGATGGGAGCGTTTTCAGCTACGTTTGAATCACGCAAGCAACCATGCTCGGGCACTTTCGTTTTTTGCGTTGGTCTGTACCGGGGTTATTGGCTGCGGCTCCTCGAAGGAGCCACTACCACCGCTCGATTTCCTCGAACGAAACCTAGCGATCAATTGCCCGGCTGACGCTCACGTGATTGGTGGGACAACTTCCGGACCCAAGTCATCTTTGTGGCTCATCGTAAGTTCCGATCCCATACCTTTGCCGAAAGCGGAAGACCCAAATCCGCGGCGACTGCCCCGAAAGAAGACACGGCCCACGGGAACACCGTTTCCGGTCTCGGCACTGCTCAATTTAATGGCAGGAGCCAATATCGCCGCGGAAGATGTGCCGTCGTTTCGAGATGACCGCGGCCAAACGCACATTGGCGAGGTTGGTCAGTGGTCCTATTGCTATCGCGAGGCAGCCACGGAAACGGGCTGGCTTTCTGCTGTCGAAATTCGAACCTTGTCCGGATCGACAACGTCAGATTCAGGCGAGTAGTCTGACTTCATTCGCAGTCAGATCGCATCCGTCAATGTTGGACATGCGGCAACGCTGCTGTTGTCAGGACGAGATGCCTGGATGGGAATGCAAACACGCACCACATTGATGACTCCCAGACGACTGGTCATTGCTGTTGGCCTGTTGGCGGCCGCAGCGTACATGATTTTGATTCCCAGCGTGGATGCGCTGCTGCAATCGTTTGGGGAGCAACCAACCAGCTATGTCGTTGAAGATCTTTCCGTTTTTGAAGTCCTTCGCATTCGAAGTGCCAAGCTGGCCGTGTTTGCCATCTTCGCTTATGCGGGTGCCTGCGTCGGCAGCTTTCTCAATGTCGTTGCAGCAAGTGCTCCCAAAGGCGAATCGATTGTGCTGCGATCCTCGGCGTGCCCCCATTGCCAAACCCCAATCCGTCGCATCGACAATTTGCCAATTTTTGGATATCTGATTCTTGGTGGCCGATGTCGCGATTGCCAGGCGGTGATCTCGATTCGGTATTTGATGGTTGAACTAACGGGCCTGGCCATCTTTGGTTCTCTTTTTCTTTTCGAACTGGTGACCGGAGCCGCCAATGTTCCCGAATCACAAAACTACCTGTACACAGGAATCGTCTGGATCATCCTCTACACAAAGTGGCCGGTAGTGGGACTCTATGCCTTTCACTGCCTTCTTTTGTGTTGTTTGCTGTTGCTGGCACTCATGGAAATTGACGAGCTTCGTGCCCCGCGATGGCTGATCATGGTGCTCGTGATTTTTTTTGCGGGACTCGCTTTGGCGATCCCCGGCTTGCTACCAGTGTCCTTGGATCATCAGACCCCTTTGCAATGGCCTGACGCATTGCCCGATTGGACTCGCCAAATTGCCAGCAGCGTCGTCGGCGGTGTGACGGGTTTGCTCCTTGGGCAGGTATTGTCACGCGTTCGAATCCCTGCCCATCAATCGTCTTCGCTTTTGACCGCGATGCTGCTCATCGGCTTCGCGTTGGGATGGCAGGCGTCGACAACGATCGCGGTTTTTTGGTTTGTCGTTGTCACAGCGATGCGATTGACGCGTCCGGTCCGGATATCAACTCGCTGGCTAACGTCGACCACGCTGCTCTTTGTAATCACATGGTTGCATCAACCCGCATGGAACTGGTTGGCAACCAATCTGGCCTTGCCCGGACCTTAAACTTCGTCCAGTGATGTGTCTTCTTGCACAACTTGTGCAATAATATATTGTTTGCACGCAGTAAAACGTCGATCATTTCAGAAGTACATTCCTTGTCCCAATCGTAGCAGGTGACCTGCTACGCACGCCCGTAACAATAGAAATGGACTGTCATGCAAAGCAAGCTATTGACGATCGATTCCGCGATCGCCGAAAGCAACGCTCCGGTCGTATCAAACGATTCCGGATGGAAGGACTTCGTGGGCGTCGTCGCGTCAATTGCATGCGCCATCCACTGCGCGGCAATGCCATTTGTGATTGCATACCTGCCAGCGATGGGACTGAGTTTTCTTGCCGATGAGGCATTCCACAAGTGGATGGCCGTCGCCTGCTTTGCCATCGCTGCCCTGGCGTTCGTGCCTGGTTTTCGAAAACACGGACGCTTGACGCCCGTCGTCATTGGCGCCGCTGGTTTGTCGCTCATCACAGTCGCCGCATTCTGCTTTTCCGGCGATTGCTGTGCCGCCTGCGAGCAAGATGCCGAGATTACGACGTCCCAAGTGAGTCTCACCGAAACTGCATCCGTAGAGTGTGTTGCCAGTGAAGCGACCGAAGACGCCTGTTGTGAGATATGTTGCAGCGAGGCAGAACCGGCAACTGCGAAAGAGGATGTCTCGGTTGCGAGCTTTGGATTTCTGGCGATTAGCGAGCAAAATGCTTGGTTGCGAGGATTGCTTCCCTGGCTGACACCGATTGGTGGGCTACTTCTGGTCTCGGCTCATTTACTCAATCGGCGTTTTGGCTGTCTCTGCGGTTGTTGCGAACGCTAAACTGCACGAACTCTGGCGGCTATTGATTGTCAAGAGTTTCGACCATGAGTGACAAGCATCAGGTTCGTGGCGGTTGTAGCACGACCGCAATGTCGATTGAGTTGATCCGAAAAATCGACTCGATTGCCATGGACAAGTTCGGCGTTCCTGGAATCGTTTTGATGGAAAATGCCTCTCGCGGTGCAGCGGAAATGATTCACGCAAAGGCACCTCGCGGTACGGTGCTTATCCTCGCCGGCAGTGGAAACAACGGCGGCGACGGTTTTGCGATCGCACGTCAACTCATGATGTTTGATCGCTCGGTTGAAGTCCTAACGACGTTCGACCGTAAACCAACCACGAGCGATGCCGGGATCAACCAGAACATATGCGAACAGCTTGGTTGTTCCATGGTGACCCCCGATGACGACGTCAAACGTCAAATGGACTGCTTTGATCGCGCCGAGTTGATTATTGATTGCTTGCTGGGCACGGGAGCAACCGGCGATCCGCGGCCGCCGGCGGCACGTTTGATTGAGTATGCCAACGCATCATCGGCGATCCGGTTTGCGGTTGATATTCCCACGGGTTTGGACGCCACCACCGGCGTCCCTGGAACGCCCACATTTCGTGCCGATCACACGATCACCTTCATAGCGCCCAAACCGGGTTTTGAATCCGAGACTGCCCGGCCCTGGCTTGGTCAAGTTCATATTATCGGCATTGGTGTCCCGTCAGCGGTGTTGCTGGCAGGAAAGCAAACCATGTTGGAAACAAACGCAGTCATAAACGCGCCGACGGAACATGATCAAACCGGAGTCGACTCACGCACCAAGGCTTGATCAACCTCGTTGCTCACAATGACGCCGTAATTGATGGCTCCCAGCCAGCCGCTCATGATGATGCCGACGCTGCCCGCGTGATACATCCCGCCAATTTGCTGAGAAAGCGAACGACTTACGGCGAGACCTTCGAACTTGGTCCCAAAACTGGCACCCATTTCGTGCATCGTGTAATGATGAAAGGTGCGCGGCGTGGCCGCTTCGGCATGATCGATTTTGTTGCGGATGCCCGGCAAGTATTTGTCCAACGCATCAATCGTTGTCTCGACCAAATCTGTTTTGCTCGCTTCGTAATCCTCCTCACTCAGGTCGGCCCAATCCGCCCAATTCGCGTTGGTGCTACTCACAATCGCGTAACGGTCTTTCTTTTTGGTTGGTCGCGTGCGTGGGTAATAGAAACTGAAGGTGCGAGACGTGATGTCGCGGCTAAGCAGCAGATCGGTGCGGAAGTCTTCGGCGGTGCTTGTGAAGAAAAGGTCGCCGGATGATTCATCAATCGCTTCATCCGGTTTGAGCGCCATGTACACCTGCGTGCTGCTGTTATTCAGACGCACTGATTGAGTTTGTTCCACGAAGGACGGATCCAACTTCTCCGATGGCAACATTCTCAGAATCGTATTTCTCAGGTTGGCGTTGCTTACCACAGCTCGACAACGAATCACGCGGTCACCAACACGCACGCCCGTCACACGCGGCGAACACCCAGCCGGCTCATCGACCAGGATCTCACTTACCGAGCAATTGATACGAAAGTCGACGCCGTTGGAGGTCAATTCGGTTTTCATCCGCTTGACCAAATCATCCGTGCCGCCTTCGTAAATGAAGACACCCTTGGACATGAAGTTGCTAAAGACGATGCCATATGTGATGGCGGGATCTTCCAAAGTTGATCCGTTCGCGTAGGTGATCGGTTCCATCAGCAATCGCACCACATCATCGCGACCGGGGAAAAAACGATCAAATAATTGACGCGTGGTCACCGATTGCTCGTCGTAGAAATTCATTCCGCGGGCGGTGTCAAAGAACGATTCTACCGTGACTGGATCAATGCCGAATTTCGTCGTCAGCAGTCGCGTGAAGTCGTTCCGGTCAAACGAGGTCGTCAGCGAGAATTGCGGATTATCGAATCGAATGTTTTTCAGCTGGACAATGCGATCGGCGATGTCGCGATTCCAATAACGACGACAGGACTTGATCATCCCGTGGGGAAATCCGTGCAACGAAACATCAAAGGTGTGCCCGCCCGGACGCAAGAACCATGTTGCCAATCCGCCAAGTTTGTAATGCTGTTCGAGCAATAGCACACGATGACCGGCGCGGCCCAAGATATTGGCCGATGTCATTCCGGCTAGACCGCTGCCGATGACGACCACATCGTATTCGTCAGCAACACCTTTCAGAAAATCCTTGGGCATGAACGTCCTTCAGCGTGAGAATCCATCGGCGTGAGAACCCGTCGAGGTGAATGGGAGACTAGAGCGAACGATCAGCCGGCTGCAATTCGGCGAAAACGCCGACCAGATCGTCATCGGCGGGTCGATCTCCATATAAGAGTAACGCTTGGCCGCCAATGATCCAACGTTCGTCGAGCAACCGCAACGATTTGTCACGATCTGCTTTGACCGATCGGCCTGACACACCATTGCTGATCACGTCGTGTGTCCCGCGAAAAATCGCCACGTGATCGCTTGGCAAGACGGTGCCCATCCGCCGCGTCCCCGTCGGCGGCTGAGTTCCGCGAACGAGAGCGGAAACTTTCCATCGCTGATCACGAGGGTCCTCGGCAATGCGAATCGTAACCATTGATTCGCCCGGAGGCACCACGATTGCTGAGTACCAATTTGGTTGCATTTTTTGTTTGGGCAACCAAGTGCTGTAGGCCAAACGTACCGCTGCTTGATCGGGAACACGCACGCGAAACCGATAGGTGAGTGCCTCATCAGTTGGCACGCGAGCGGCCACCACGTCATTGCGACCAGCCGCAGGCAAGTAGCCCACTTCTTTTCGCAACATCGTCAATTCGGATTCGGCGCGTCGCAGCCGAGATACCGTGATCACGTTGCCGGCAATCAACGCAAGAATTGTCGCCAGGAGCAACATGCCGCGAATGGAAAAGCGGATCGGTTTCACAGAAGCTGGCACGGACAGGCGCCGCGGTGAAGCTGATGACCTTGCAAGTCGTTGGCCATGAGAAATGCTGTTATGCAAGGATGACTCATTCGCGACCAATCAACATGCTCGGTCCATTCATATTCGTCCCGCCGGATAACTACCCAGAACCCGTGTGATGCGAGTCTGCTTGGTCATCGATGTGATCGCTGCATCAACACTGGGCTCGCTGGCATGGCCGGCGAAATCGACCACAAAAAAGTACTCGTTATCATGACGAGGATCTGGAAAGGATTCGATCCAGGTGAGATTGAGTTTGGCTTGCTTGAAAACCTGCATCACATCGGCCAGTGCGCCAGGCCGGTGGTCGGTTTGAAACATGATCGTTGTTTTGTCGTCACCGCTGGCCGGCCGCATGTGGCGTCCCAGCACAGCGAATCGGGTGACATTGTCCCGTTGATCCTCGATTCGCTCTCCCAAGACTCGCAACTGGTACCGACGACCCGCCGCCAGACTGGCAATGGCGGCGACACCGCGTGTCTGCGATGCCTCCTCCGCTGCGGCAGCCGTCGATGCGGTTTCAACCAGCGGAACGTGAGGATAATGATTTGTCAAAAATCGACGACACTGTTCAATTGCTTGCGGCTTGCTGTGAATCTGCTGGACATCAAGCGTATCGGGGTGACACAGCAAAGCGTGATGGATCGGCGTTAAGACCTCGCCAACAATATGATGATCACCTTCCCACAAGCGGCTTAACGTATCGACCACACGACCGTGCGTGCTGTTTTCGATGGGAACAATGCCATAATCGACTTCCGATCGATCAACGGCATCAAAGACCGCCGCAATCGAGACGACAGGTTTCATCGGTGTGGCATCGCCGAAATAAGCAATCGTCGCCAGATGACTGTAGCTATCCACCGGCCCCAAAAACGCAACGCCTTTCTGTAAAACACCCGTCAAACATGCGGACGCAATGTGACGCATCACCGACGCTTGCTTGTCCGACGTCAGCAACGCGTCATCCGGCGACGCCGACAACGATTGGGTCTGCGAAAAGACCTGAGACCAAAGGTCGTTTGGCGAAATCGCAGCAGCGTGATTGCTCACCAACCGTGCACGACGATCGAGCAACGCCAAGATCTCACCGTCGATCTTGACAAGTTCCTTTGTCAGCTCGGCCAAGTCATCCACGGACGGCGTCATTGAAATGTTTGACTGCGAAACGATTCGGATGGAGTATTCAATGGCTTCATTTCCGCTCGGCACACAGCGATCTTGTTCAGCGTCGTTTTCAATGCTGGCGTGAACTGCCAGGTCCGGCAACAAGCCAGGCGGAAAGATAGCCTATAGCTTCGCTGATCCACACCGCAGGGTAACTCGAGAGTAACTGAAGCTGTGCTGAATCCTGCCGGATTGGCAGTCGCCATAATTGGCTTCAACGTCGGTGTCGCCATGTCTGCCAGAACGGCGGCTTTGCTTTTTGATTTGGCACAACAATGCAAAACACCTCGCGAAACGCAGAGTTTTTGTGTCTGTCAGTTTTGCAGCGTACCCACGCCATCGGTTCTGGCATGGTTATTGCGATCCTCGACTCGCGACGCAAAAAGCTGACGAAATGAACTGCGTCAGGTAATGCAATCCAACCACCAACTTCCAACGGTCCCACGGCTCGAATAAGTCGGGTCCAAAAAATAAGTCTTCAAGGAGATCCCGCATGGCATCCGGCGAAAAAATCATCGGCATTGATCTTGGTACCACCAACAGCGTTGTCGCCATCATGGAAGGCAGCGAACCGAAGGTCATTCCTAACCCAGAGGGCAACCGACTGACACCAAGCGTTGTCGCATTCACCGACAAAGAGGAAACGATTGTCGGTGAACCCGCCCGCCGTCAGGCGGTCACCAACCCGAAACGCACGGTCTATTCGGCCAAGCGTTTCATGGGACGACGACACAACGAAGTTGAGTCTGAAGAAAAGATGGTGCCTTACGGTGTCACCGGGGGAGCGGGTGACTATGTCAAGATCGCCGTGGGCGATAGCGAGTTCACTCCTCAAGAAATCTCGGCCAAGGTGCTCCGCAAGTTAAAGGAGTCGGCAGAGTCGTATTTGGGTCACAAGGTCAACAAAGCCGTGATCACGGTACCAGCCTATTTCAACGACGCCCAACGCCAAGCAACCAAAGACGCCGGTCAAATTGCGGGCCTGGAAGTCGCTCGAATTATCAATGAGCCCACCGCCGCGGCACTCGCCTATGGTCTGGATAAAAAGAAGGATGAGAGCATCATCGTCTTCGACTTGGGTGGAGGTACCTTTGATGTTTCGGTGCTCGAAGTTGCCGATAGCGGTGACGAAGAACAGGAGAGCCGCGTCTTCCAAGTGGTCAGCACCTCGGGCGACACTCACCTTGGTGGCGACGACTTCGACGAAGCATTGATTAACTATGTCGCCGATGAATTCAAGAAAGAAAACGGCATCGATCTTCGCAACGATGCGATGGCGTTGCAGCGTTTGCAGGAAGCATGTGAGAAAGCCAAGAAAGAACTTTCGTCATTGCCGGAAACCGATCTGAATTTGCCGTTCATCACGATGGACGCGTCGGGTCCCAAACACCTGACGATGAAGATCACTCGCGCGAAATTTGAAGAACTGATCGACGCGTTGGTGGATCGTTGCAAGGGACCCGTCCTCAACGCGCTCAAAGATGCGGGCATGAGCCCCAGCGATATCGACGAGATTGTCTTGGTCGGTGGTAGCACGCGAGTGCCGAAGGTTCGCGAGGCCGTCAAGAAGATCTTTGGCAAAGAACCACACCAAGGCGTCAACCCGGATGAGGTCGTTGCCATCGGTGCGGCGATCCAGGGCAGCGTGCTGGCGGGCGATCGCAGCGACGTGTTGCTGCTGGATGTGAACCCGCTGACGCTCGGGATTGAAACCGAAGGCGGCGTGATGACGGCATTGGTCGAACGCAACACAACCATTCCGGTTGAAAAGAAAAACGTATTCTCAACTGCCGCGGATAATCAAACCGCCGTCACGGTTCGAGTCTTCCAAGGCGAGCGAAAGATGGCCAATGCCAACCGTTTGCTTGCTGAATTCAACCTGGAAGAAATCCCTGCCGCACCGCGAGGCGTACCGCAGATCGAGGTCAAGTTCGACATCGATCAAAACGGCATCCTCAGCGTGTCGGCAAAAGAACTGAAAACTGGCAAGGAAGCCAACGTGGAAATCAAAGACAGTGGCGCGCTGTCGGATGACGACATCGAACAAATGCGAAAGGACGCCGAAGCCAATGCGGACGAAGACAAGCGTCAGTTCGAATTGGTCGAGGCACGCAACAAGGCCAGTCAGCAG
>JBCCJB010000089.1:0-11923 GCA_039028015.1 Planctomycetota bacterium | reverse complement strand
GCCTCCGCCACCGACCTGGTTGGCGCGGTCGATGTGGTCGCCAAGGTGCGCCCTCCGACCGAGGCTGAGGTCGACATGCTGGGCAAGGGCCAGACGCTGATCTCGTTCTTCTACCCCGCGCAGAACGAAGACCTGATGTTGCGGGCGAAAGACCGCGGCGCGACCGTGATCGGGACAAGCCATTGTTGCGAACGCTTGCAAACCGAAGCGGAACTGATGTTTGCGTTCATGGACGATGGTTATCTTGTCGACGGTCCGTTGTTCAATCGCGGTGACTTGCGTGCGATGCTGCGGCTGATGCAATTCTTTCGGGTTGCTGTCACGTCCGACGGCCAGCCGATCCCTCATTACGAACATCTATAACGTATCAAGCGGTTGCTTTATGACCTTAAATGGTGGGTCCCAGCGTCGACGTGTGGTCGTGACCGGCGTGGGTATGATCAATCCGATGGGTTGGGATCTGCCAACGGTCTGGGCCGGTTTGCAAGAAGGTGATTCGGGCGTGGCTCCGACCACTTTGTTTGATGCCAGTGGCTTTCCCACCAAGATCAGCGCTGAAGTTAAGGATTGGGATATCCGCCGTGCCATTGAGGACGGCGATCAACATGTCGATCGCGGTCGTCACACTCAGTTTGCCATCGCCGCGGCAACGCAAGCGATCAACGACAGCGGCGTCACCGATGCCGTGTCCGACCCCACGCAATTCGGTGTTTACCTGGGAAGTGGCGAAGGCAATCAAGACTTCGGGACGTTTAGCAAGATGATGGTTGCGGGTTTGCAATCAGGCACTTATGACGTGGCCGCCTTCATCGAAGCCGGGCTCGAGTTGCTCGATCCCGCTAAAGAGCTCGAGCAAGAACCGAACATGCCAGCGGCACATCTTGCGGCTAGATTCAACGCGCAAGGCCCCAACTTCAATTGCCTGACCGCGTGCGCCGCGAGCAGCCAAGCGGTCGGTGAGGCGGCTGAAATCATCCGTCGCGGCGAAGCATCGGTGATGCTGGCGGGAGGAACGCACAGCATGATTCACCCCTTCGGCGTAACCGGATTCAATTTGTTAACGGCACTTTCGGAAAGCAACGAGCAGCCGACGAAGGCCAGTCGCCCATTCGATGCCGGGCGCAACGGATTTGTGCTCGGCGAAGGTTCTGCGATGGTGGTGTTGGAAGATCTTGATCATGCGCGCCGACGTGGTGCCACGATTTATGGCGAGGTTGCTGGGTACGGGACAACTGCTGACGCTTACCGCATTACGGACATTCCGCCCGATGGTCACGGCGGCATCGCGGCAATGCGAATGGCAATCACGGATGCGGGCCTGAATCCCGACGACATCGGTTATGTCAACGCTCACGGTACCAGCACGAAAGTGAACGATCGTGTCGAAACCAAAGCGTGTCGTGAAGTCTTTGGTGAGGCGGCCGACAAGGTCCCCGTTAGCAGCACGAAAAGCATGATGGGGCACTTGATTGCTGCTGCGGGCGTGACGGAAATGATTGTCTGTCTGATGGCCATTCGCGATGGTGTGTTACCGCCAACGATTAACTACGAGACACCCGATCCGGATTGCGATCTCGATTACGTCGCCAACCAAGCTCGGCCGGCAAAAATTGATCACGCCCTGAATAACAGTTTCGGCTTTGGAGGACAGAACGTCACTCTCTGCCTGAGCCGCTTTAACGGTTGATCGAGCCGAGACAGAGACACGCTGATTCAAGAATCTACGCGGCGCTTTCGGTCACACTGGACAACCGGTTGTACAGCGTTTTCAGGCTGACGCCGAGTTCTTTCGCAACAGCTTTCTTGTCGTCGTTATGACGTTTCATGGCGTATTCGATGGCGAGTTGTTCCAACTCACGCAGACTCATCGCGCGGCCTTGCTGTATTTCGACTTGCAAGTGCGGCTGCAATTGTCGCATCGAGAAGTGAGCGGGAAGGTCAAGTAATCCGATCGGTAAGCTCTCACTCATAATCGCAGCGTGCTCGATCACATTGGCGAGCTCGCGAACGTTTCCCGGCCATGCGTGAGAACGCAGTTGCTCGAGTGCTTCGGTCGTGAACAACCTGGCATCGTCACCATCGCGTCGATGTCGTCGCAATAAGTGGGTCGCAAGCGGCAGCAGATCGTCCAATCGCTCTCGCAGAGGTGGCACGCGAACCTCGAACGTGTTGATACGAAACATGAGGTCTTCGCGAAACGTGCCGTCAATCACCATTTGTTCCAGGTTGCGGTGCGTCGCACAAACAATTCGGACGTCAACTCGCAGGCTTTGATTGTCACCCAGTCGCCGGATGTCGCCGGTCTCCAGAACGCGAAGCAGTTTGGCTTGCACTGCCAGCGGCAACTCGCCGATCTCATCCAAAAACAGCGTGCCACCATCAGCAACTTCAAACAGACCCGTCCGCGTGGCATCGGCGCCCGTAAATGCACCCTTGGTATGCCCAAAGAGTTCACTTTCGATGAGCGACTCTGGCAGGGCACCGCAATTGATTGCCACAAAGGGTTGCTCGGCACGAAGGCTGCTTTCATGCACGGCGCGGGCGACCAATTCTTTGCCGCAACCGGTTTCACCACGAATGAGAACGGTGCTGGTTGACGGGGCTACCTTTTCGATCAAGCGACGAACGCCATCCATCGACTCGTGTTGGCCGATCAGTTCCGAATTCCCTTCGGCCCTGGCCAAACGGTGCTGCAACGCGGTTAGCAGTTTTTTGGTTTCGCGTCGCTCGCTCACCTTGCCCAAACGGTTGGCGATATCCGACAACCGGCAAGGCTTTTCCAAATAGTCAAACGTGCCGTGGCGAAGAGCCGCGATGGCGGTGTCCTTATTGGGTTTGCCCGTCATAACGATTGCCTCCACGTCCGGGCGGATGTCACGTGCGGCGGCAATGACTTCGATCCCGGTCATGCCTGGCATGTTGATATCAACCAGCAAGCAGTCGACGGCCTCGCATCGCAAGACTTCGACCGCCGAAAGACCATCCGGGCACACTGTGACGCGGTGTCCCATTCGTGGCAGCTCTTTTCGCATGACTTCTTGCAAATGCAGTTCGTCGTCGGCGAACAAGATGTGAAGGCCACTGGATTCAGGCTGCTCGGGCATGGATCTCATCTTCGTGTCGGGAGGATAACGAGGCTTCGATGGGTGATGAAAAGTCGGCGGGAGCGTCGATGGACGTCGCTTTGGCAGGCAGACGCAACATAAACACGCTGCCACAGCCCTCGCCTTCGCTGTGGGCATCGAGCGATCCACCGTGGGCGGAAACAATGCGTGAGGAAATCGATAGACCGAGACCCGTTCCTGTGCCGTCGCGACGACGCGTGAAAAAGGGTTCAAAGAGGTGCTCGCGAACTTCGGCCGTCATGCCACAGCCGTCATCGGTGACACGGACGATCGCCTCGCTGTTGCCCAACGAGTCGCAGTGTGGCCGGACGGTGACCTCGACCAAGCCCTCTTCGGCCACACATTCCATGGCGTTGGAGATCAGATTCAAGATGACTTGACGCATTTCGGGCGGATTGGCGTACGCGATGGCCGGCCCCTCATTGCGAATCACACGAAGTTGCTTGCAGCGGTACTTGCCGACGGTGTGCACCATGTCCGCAACGTCTTGAACCAAGGGGCCCATGTCTATGGGTGTTTTCTCAGGATTGCCCATGCGACTGCACGACAACATCTTTTCTGTGATGGCTTTGCAACGAAACGCCTCACTCTGGATCCGTTGCAGTCCTTCGCCGAGATCGCCAGCCAGTTCGTCGCTGATGAGCCTTGATTGTGGTGGCTGCAAGGCCAAGTCGGCCAAACGCGATTCGAGTGATTCCGCGCTCCATGCGATCGCCGCCATGGGGTTGTTGATTTCATGCGCAAAACCAGCGGCCAGGAAGCCGACACCGGCCAATTGCTCGTTTCGGATTACCTCATCAGATCTCTGGCGCACTTCTTTGTTTAAGTTTTGCACCATCGATGTTCGTTCCCGCAGCAACGCCGACTTTTCGTCGACCGCCTGCTGGAAACGATCGGCCATCCGGTTCATCGCATCGGCAAGATCCGATATCTCATCGCCGGTATCAATTAGCAGGCGATGCTGCAGCTGACCCTCGCTGGCAACCAATTGCGAACCTTCGACAAGCGTTCGAAAAGGCGCGATGACGGTGGTTTTGAAGAACAAAATCATGCCCACGGTCGTCGACAAGGCGACAACCAACACGACCCAGGCAATTAAGAAGCCAGCATGATGTTGACCTTGGACGTGATCGCTAAACTCCGCCATTTGTGTGTGCATCAAAGACAAATGATTGTTGGTTTGCGTCACCAACTGACGCAGTGGCGATGACAGACCGTTCTCGTCACGACCGCCGTAGGTGACGACCGCTCGAGGATCGAGCCGTAACCGCTCAATTTCGGTGATCGTGTCGCGTATTTCTTGCAAACCTTGCCGCTGCGCCTGGCTGTCGATCAGCACACCGCCCGTGCCGGTGTTCCCAACGCGGATTTGCGTGGCTTCGCCCCCCACCTGCTCCGGCTCCTCATCGTGCAATCCGATGCGGTCACAGTACTGATTGACGACCAGAACCAGCGTGATCATTGATTGATCAAATGCACTCCGCTCCATTTTCAGTGACGACCGAGCCAACACGGCGGAGTCGATCATGCCGTGGTGGGTCTGCGTTGCCAGCCGACAGACGCGGTGGTTGGTGACTTCGGCTGAGGCGGCATGTCTGCTGAGTTGCGTCGCCAGAGGAAGCTCGGTCGCGCGATGACTGATCGCTTCTGCGAGCGATTTGTAGCGGTAAAAACCAATGATTCCCGTCGTCGCCAAGATGACGGTCATTGCCGACAGGGTCGCGACTCCAAACAGCAATTTCGTGCGAATCGTTCGGTGCCTGAGCAGTCGCATGGGCCCGATTGGGCCGCTTGTCGTACGACCGGCTCGGCCCCACCGAGATGTTGCATTAGCAAACCAAACCTTGCCTGCAATCAGCTGCTTGATCGGCATTGTGCTGTCGCGCCTCCCTGGCCGTCGCTTCCCGTGAAACATCCCGTCTCAACAATGGGAAACTACCGATGGACCGAATGTGCGGCAAGTCCGATTCTTGGTTGACGATACCTTCGGACGCCAACTCGATCACGGTACGCGGCAGGTCTTGGTTTGCTAGGATGGGCGTCATGCTCAAGTGATGTCCTTCCACTGATTACCCAGATAAATCTCGCTTCATGGCTACCACGACTGATACCGCCGGGACGGTCGATTCCTCATCCGCGTCGACGGAAACCCGCGAGGCGAATTCGCCAAACAGTCGCGTCGCGTCGGATCGTCAATTGCTGCAAACCGCACAGGCCGAGGGTAGAACGCTGGGCGCCTACGTGCGTCTTTCGGGACCCGGATGGCTGCAAAGCGCCATCACGCTTGGCGGAGGATCGCTGGCCGGGGGATTGTTCCTCGGCACGCTCGGTGGCGTGAGCCTGCTGTGGCTGCAGTTGGTCGCAATTGTGTTCGGCGTGGTCATGCTGTCGGCGATTAGCTATGTCACGCTTTCGACCGGTCGTCGCCCGTTTGAGGCCATTAACACCGAGATCAATCCCGCGTTGGGTTGGGGGTGGTTGATCGCGACGGCAATGGCGAACGTCATTTGGTGCATGCCGCAATTCAGTTTGTGCTACGACGCCCTGGATAACAATTTGTTCACCATCGGTGGGCGGTCCGGACTGGGTGATTCGAATTCGATGAAGTGGACCGTCACGGCGGGATTGCTGGTCGCGGCCGCATTTGTCGTGCTGCTGAAGGTCAAAGAGGGTGCTGCCGCGAAATGGTTTGACCGGTTCTTGAAGGCCCTGATTGGCATGGTGGTGATTTGCTTTTTTGGTGTCACGATTTTGCTGATCAGAAATGGGCAAGTCGATTTTGGAGCCGTGTTTGCGGGTTTGATTCCGGACCTGTCGCAGTGGGCACGCCCGGCGGGTGACTTGCGTGATTTGGTGGGTCAGATGAGCCCTGACGCATCGTCATTTTGGTCTGAGAAAATCATGACCAATCAAAGAACGGTGATGATTGCTGCCGCAGCCACCGCCGTGGGAATCAACATGACGTTTTTGCTGCCCTACTCGATGCTCGCCCGAGGATGGGACAAACCTTTTCGGGGCCTGGCGCGATTCGATTTGTCGACCGGCATGGCCATTCCGTACGTGATTGTGACTAGTTGTGTTGTGATCGCCGCGGCCGCATCATTCCATGCCAGCGCCGACGAGGCCTTCCTGTCGCCAGATCCCGCCACGTTTCGGACCAGTGCCCTGTTTGATGGTGCCGCGCCCGCCATTGCCGATCGTTTAGGCATCGAGGTTGATCAAGACGACCGTGGCAATCTCGTCTGGACGGCAGATCAAATTGCCAGTGTCGCAGCTGTGTCAGCCGATGAAAAACGCGTTGCGGCCAGTCTCGTCAAACGCAACGCGTTTCAACTTTCGCAGACGCTATCGCCGCTGTTGGGAGAAACGGGTTCGAAATTGATTTTTGGACTTGGCGTGTTCGGTATGGGCTTTTCGACAATCATCATTTTGATGTTGATCAATGGTTACGCATTCCGCGAAATGCTGCATCAACCCCAGGGAAATGTGCCGTTTGTTTTAGGCGTGTTGACAGCAGGCGTTTGCGGCGCGATGTGGGTTGTTCTGTGGGGCGGCAAGGCAAAATTCTGGTTGGCTATTTTTGCAAGCACCTTCGGTATGATGTTGCTGCCAATTGCCTACGTGACGTTCTTTTTGATGATGAACAGCCGCCGCATTCTGGGTGATGAGATGCCGACGGGTGCCAGCCGTCTGGGATGGAATTTGATGATGGGTGCTGCCGTCATCGGTGCGATCGCCGCCGCGGCAACGGCGATCTATGACAAAGCGATGGACAAGGCCAACCCCGAGGCATTCACGATTGTGATCTCGCTGTTGGTTGTCTACGGAGCTTTGGTGGCCGTGGGATTCTTTCGGCGGCGGACCGGCACGGCGACGGCGTGAACAAGCCTGACTGACTGATTGGTTGTCGTAACGAGCTGAAATGCGCTGCGTCAAGTGCGACGCAAAGCTACTCAATCGATGATGCCTGATCGCTCGACGCTGGCTGCTCCGAAGAGTCCGTTTGCGGTTTGTCGTTTGGCGAGCGCTTCTTGGTTTTGATCACCGCTGGAAGTGGCTTATCCAGTGGGATCAATCGCATGGAGATTGAATTGACGCAGTGACGCGTATTCTTGGGCGTCAATCTTTCGCCCTGAAACACGTGACCAAGATGACCACCGCAATTGGCGCAGACGATTTCAACCCGTTGCCCGTCCGCATCGGGCTGACGACGAACAGCGCCCTTGATTTCGTCATCAAAACTGGGCCAGCCGCAATGACTTTCGAATTTGTCGGTGCTTCGATACAGCCTCGCGTTGCAGCGACGACAGATGTAAGTCCCCGGCTCCGTGGTGTGGGTGTAGCCTCCCGGGCCAGGACGCTCCGTCCCTTTTTGCAAGATCACCCATCGTTCAAATGTGTTCAGCGGGTTGTATTTCCCGTACACGGTTTTTTGTGAATCGTGTTTTGTCGTTGAGGCAACGGAGACATCGTCGGTGAGTCCGTGAACGACGGCGGCCGTCGCGACGACGATCCAACAGCAACTACTTGAAAGAAGAAGCGATCGAATGCTCACTCTCATGATTGTGTTTTCCCGATTGATATCTCACGTGTTCCAACTGGTTTGGCTCGGGCCAGGATGCACGAGCCAATTCACTGCTGCACGGTGAGTTTACACAATCACACTTCCGCGAGCGACGGATTTGCTTGATCGGTCGGTTCGGAGTCGGCCAAATCGGTGTCTTCCGAATTGAATTGCCCGTTCAGCTCTCGCAACTGCAGCAGTTCGGCTCGCAATGCGTTGAAGTCTTCGGCCATTGAAACCCAATAATCGTTGCCGCGAAATGACAGCGTTCGTGATGGTTTGTTGTCCGCGAGGTGTCTCATTTGCCGTCGCAAACTAAAGACAGGTCCCGCAACCCGATTGGTCTGTCGCAACATGTCAATGATCATCAGCGGCATCAACGC
This sequence comes from Planctomycetota bacterium, assembly GCA_039028015.1. Taxonomy (GTDB): domain Bacteria; phylum Planctomycetota; class Planctomycetia; order Pirellulales; family Pirellulaceae; genus Rhodopirellula. The sequence goes on along the minus strand of JBCCJB010000089.1, from coordinate 3,851 downwards.
CACGAGTCCCGGCAACCAAAAGATCGCTTCAATGCTGAGCGTGGTGATCAGCTCAAGTGGGGTAACGCCAGGGTGGAGTCGATACTGGGCGAAATACTCAACCGTAATGAAGTAAACCAGGCAGGCAGCAACGTAAAGCGCACTGCGTCCGATCAACGATGTTTGCACTTCGTGATCGACGAGTAGCTGGGTGCGATTGGGATTCAACCACATGTCAGCTGCCGGCGAAGATGGTGGTCACCGCGTCAAAATTGGTGCTAGCTGCGGTGCCAACGGCAATCACACTGGTGAAGATGAACCCAGCGATTAATGCGACAATGACGGCATATTCCACCGCAGTCGGTCCATCCTCGTCATTGAGAAAGGCACTCGCGGACGCAATCAATTTTTGGACCATAACAATGCTGCAATTGTGGGCGTCGCACGAGTCAGGAAATCAACGAACCTCGATTGAACGCGCCAAGGCGTCCCATCGCTTACTAAACCGTAGGTCATCTTTGTCGCCGGCCACGAACCTCCGCTGCGTCGAGGTGCTCTACCGTTATGACGCTGGACGGGTCACAACGAATGCCGCGGTTGCAATGGATTTGAGGCGTGCCCTGTTGGCGAATTCGACGTAGCTTTCGATTAGACTCCAGCTCCCATTGTTTGCTTCACGTCACGCACGATCATGCCAATTTGCTTCAAGACCAATCGATATCGTTGGCTCAACGTCCTGGTCATTTGCGTTGTTGGTCTCGTTGGTACGGCTGAGCACATCGAGGCTCAGTACCTGCCGAATTCGAAGCACGCCGATTCGACGGACCGATTTTCACCCATCGAGACGTGGCTTCCGACGCCGAACGCCTATCGAACGGCATCAGGCGCGCCTGGGCCAGACTACTGGCAACAGCGTGCGGATTACAACATTGAGGCCGAACTAAACGACCAGACTCAAACGATCCAAGCGACTTGTCGCATCACCTATTTCAATCAATCGCCGGATCCGTTGGCCTATGTTTGGCTTCAGCTGGATCAAAATCGATTTCGCAATGATTCAATGGCGGTACAGACACGGTCCGCAAAATCACTGGCCCCCAAATCGTCGTTCGGTTCGATTGGTGCTCTTCTGGCACAGGCAACCTTCGATGGTGGGTATCAGATCGAGTCCGTTACCGATGCGGACGGCAATGATTTGCCTCACTTGGTGATCGACACATTGATGCGTGTCGATTGCCCCAATCCCATTCTGCCCGGTGACTCGTTCGAGTTTTCAGTTTCGTATCGGCACAACATTGTCGATGCTAAGACGATTCGAGCCCGTGGTGGTTATGAGTACTTCGAAGCTGACGGCAACTACATTTATGAGATTGCACAGTGGTACCCACGGATGGCGGCGTATACCGACTACGCCGGGTGGCAACATGATGCGTTTTTTGGTGCCGGTGAGTTCACCCTTGAACTCGGTGACTACAACGTTGCGTTGACAGTACCGGCCGATCTCGTCGTTACCGCAACAGGAACATTGCAGAATCCAGACGACGTGCTCGATCCGATTTGGTCAGAGCGACTCGCGTCTCTTGATGAGGCTCAGAAGCCTAAATTCATCATCACGCCCGACGAGGCCAAGCAGAACCAATCATCCCGTTCATCTACCAAAAAGACCTGGCGTTTTCAGGCCAGCAATGTTCGCGACTTTGCGTTTGCGGCGAGCCGGAAATTCATCTGGGATGCCATGCCGGTCACAGTGGGTGATCGAACGACAACCGCGATGTCGTTTTATCCCAACGAGGCTGAGCCGCTGTGGAGTCAGTATTCGACGGAGTCGATTGCCCACACGCTGGACGTTTATGGTCGGTACGCATTCGAATATCCCTACGACTACGCGATCAGCGTGAATGGGCCTGTCTATGGGATGGAGTACCCGATGATCTGTTTCAATGGGCCGCGTCCCGAAGAGGATGGAACGTATTCAAAAGAAACGAAATACGGCCTGATCAGTGTCATTATTCACGAGGTGGGTCACAACTTCTTTCCGATGATCGTCAACAGCGACGAACGTCAATGGACATGGATGGATGAGGGGCTGAATACCTTTTTGCAATTCTTGGCGGAGCAAGAGTGGGAGGAGGATTATCCGTCTCGACGCGGACCTGCCGATAAGATCGTGCCTTACATGCGAGGGACCGGTCAGCGTCCCATCATGACTGGAAGCGAACAGATTCTGCAGTTCGGAAACAATGCGTATGCGAAACCGGCCGCGGCGCTGAATATTTTGCGGGACACGATTTTGGGGCGAGAGCGGTTCGATTTTGCGTTTCGTCATTTCGCCCAAACCTGGCGTTTTAAACGCCCAACGCCGGCTGATTTTTTTCGCAGCATCGAGGATGCGGCGGGTACCGATCTGGATTGGTTTTGGCGGGGCTGGTTTTACAGCACCGATCATGTCGATCTCGGGATCGAATCAGTTGCGTGGTACCAAATCGATGATGGGAATCCTGATTTGGCAGCCAAACGCAAGCGAGTGGAAGACGCAGATCAACCAAAAACACCGACGCAACAAGCCAATCAGAAACTTCGCAAGCGAATCAATTGGCAACCTGGACTGAAAGACTTTTACAACAGTGCCGACTTCGATCCCGATCGTGTTGAAAAAGAAGACCGCGAGGCATATCAGTCATTTCTCGATCGTCTCAATGACGACCAACGCAAATTGCTTTCTGAGGTGACTAACTTTTATGTGTTGTCATTCAAGAATGTCGGTGGACTGGTGATGCCGATTCCGCTCAAGATCGATTACGACGATCATACGAGCGAACGGATCAAAGTCCCCGCCGAAATCTGGCGGTACAACGGCAATCATGTTGAGAAAATGATTTTGACGCCCAAACGCATTGTGGGAATCGAAGTCGATCCCAATCATGAAATCGCTGACACGGATCGTTCGAATAATTATTGGCCACCACGGTTGGAACCGACTCGGTTTGAGCTGTATCAATCCAAACAGAAGACCAATCCGATGCAGGCATTTCAGAAATCGCAAGAACAATACGAGGACGCGGCTGAAAATGATCCGTCGGGTGATAAAGAGCCTGAACAAAACGAAGCGAAGAGCGATCGACTGGAGGATTCCAGTCAATGATGGCCGCCTTGTTGGCCGGACTGTTGCTTCATCCGGCGCATGAATGCCTGGCCGAGTTGGATTGGCACGCTGATGGTGGTTTGGTGCGGGTATCACTCCGCTTATCTCGGCCCGATGCATCTTGGTTGCGTCGAGATGTTTCGCAAGCCGATGATCGATTGACGGCGGAATCAGCGAAAGCAGCTGTGGCGACCATCCGAAAGCACTTGCATCTTGAGACCGACATGGAGAACTCAAATCCGAGCGGGGCTTCATCCGAAAACAGAATTGCCGTGCCGCCAACGATTCACTTTGTCGGTGAAGAAGAGGACGGTTTTCATGTTTGGTGGCACTTCGAATACCGATTGCCCGATGGAGCGCGTCCCGAACGTGTTCGTTCGTCCCTGCTGCGACATCACCTGTCAGAAACCGCGTCCCGATCCGATGGTCATGATCACGCAGTCGTGCAGATGCGATTCACCTGTCTTTCCCCGGATGGTTATGCGTCGGCCAAGTCCGTTGTGCTAACCGATTGTCAGACCACCCAAACTTTGCCCTGGTAGTCATCATGTCGTCATCGATTTGTCGGTGGGGGATTCTCGGCGCCGCGAACATTGCTCGTAAGAACTGGAACGCGATTCGTCATTCGGGGAACGGTGTCGTCTGGGCGGTTGCCAGCCGAGACCCCGACCGTGCGGAGGCCTTCATCCAGGAATCCTCGCTACAAACACCACCGGTCATCGAGTCTGCG
>JBCCJB010000088.1:0-12111 GCA_039028015.1 Planctomycetota bacterium | reverse complement strand
AGACAAATTGGCTTCGTAGAACGAACGGATCGTACCAATGTCTTCCCAGTAACCATCAAAAAGGTGCAGCTGGACTTTGTGGGTTTGGATCGCTTCGGGAAAGACTTCTTTGCCAAAGTCGCTGTGCGTCGACGCTTCGAGCATGTCGACCATTAAGTCTTTGTCAAAGATGTAAAGACCCATGCTGGCCAGCAGATCACGCCCGCCGCTGGGAATGCCACGAGCGTCGATCCATGCGGGGTCCATCCGAACTTGAGCAATCTCTTGCTCAGTCTGTGGTTTTTCAACAAAGCCTTGGACCTGTCCACTTTCGTCGACCTGCATGATGCCCAAAGCGGAGGCATCCTTGCGCGTCACTGGGATTCCTGCGATCGTAGCTGCCGCACCCGATTCGAGATGCGTTCTCATCATGTCGCGAAAATCCATGCGATACAGCTGATCGCCCGAGAGGATCAGCACATGTTTGATCCAGCTTTCGCGAAGGTGCACCAAATTCTTGCGAACCGCATCGGCAGTGCCCTGATACCAATCGGTGCCTTCGTTGACGGTTTGTTGGGCCGCCAGCAATTCAACAAATCCACCGGTGAAATGATCGAACGTGTAGGTTTGCCGGAGGTGGCGGTGAAGTGATTCCGACAAGAACTGCGTCAGCACATAGGCCCGGTTCAGACCGCTGTTAATGCAATTGCTGATGGGAATGTCGATCAAGCGATACTTCGCGGCCAGGGGCACTGCCGGTTTGGCTCTGATTTTGGTCAACGGGAACAAACGTGTCCCGCGACCACCGCCAAGAATCAGGACGATCGTGTTTTGAAGGCTAATGTGCTCGGAAGAAGAGCCCGCGTGCATAGCAATGCAATCCGTACGTCAGGGGAATTGGGTTCGAAGTCCATCATCAACGCCCGTTTTGCCATCACCAATATTTTTCAAAGCGAACGCGACCCGGATTTTCAGTCCCATCATCATCGTGAAAACCGGACGCTCGCAACAGCGGTAGCATTCCCGGCGGTGAAGTGTCAGTGGCGCTGGGCGATCGATAACCAATCATGTCGGGATTACCGCACAGGAAAACCTGCGTTGAATCGGGCGATAGCGAATCACCGGCAAGTTCACTGAGTCGACCGCTGGACCACAGTGATTGCAAGTAGGCCTTGCCAACAAAATCAGCTCGATCGGAATCAAGGTTTTCCGGCTCTCGTGTTGTCAGCGGCAGATACACATAATTCGGGAATCGTTTCATCAATCGCTGGTGCTCGGCTTGATAACCGGCATCGCGCCGGTAACGCAGGCTTGTCGCGTTGACAACACGACCGCGATGACCATTGTGCAACAATTCGGTAGCCATAGCGTTGTGCGGAGCCTCACCCGTGCCCGTCGCTAGCATAACAATGGAGTGCGCCGGATCGACGGAGCCCGTCACGTACTTGCCCGTGATCCTTGACTCCAGCACCACACGGTCACCGGTTTGTTTACCGAACAGTCGTGGCGTTAACGCCGGGGGTCGACTTGCTGAGGTCGCGGCGTTACGGACAAGCGTGATGTAGAACTCGAGATAATCGAGGTTATTGACCGGCATCAACTGATCGGTTGTCGTGTCGATCATCGGACACGAAATCGAATACGCCCGGCGAACAATGTTTCGCGCTTTTGCAACAGGCACATCTTCCGCTTGAGTCCCACGGAGCCTCGGTTCCCAATTGCCGAGCCCAATCGCAACAAATTGTCCGGGCTGAAAGGGTGTGACGGGTTGGTCAGGACGAATGCGGAATCGTGCCAGGTCCGCCGTGATGTCAATCCGATCGATGATCGTGGCGTTGTATTTTTCGGCACGAAGCGACTCCCGTTCTTCGAGATCCGGGAATTCCAAGACCGTTTCGGTGTCCTGTGATTGACTCATTGGAAGTTCCTAATGCTGTCAAATCAGGCCTAATAGATTGCCTGCTGGTTCGCTGTTGGCCCGTGCCGTCACTATACTGCATTCGAATTCAGGGGTGATGCCAATCACCAGCCAAATTGTCCTTCGATGCGTTTTCAAAATTGGTTCTTGATCGTGACCGCTCATCACCAGAATCCTTGTGCATTTCGGGTTTGGGAACCACGCAAGTCGTACGGATGGTCCCGTCGACTGACATATTGCTTCGGCCTGGCGAGTTGGTTAGCGGCTGGGGCGGTCGTTCCCGCGTCAGCAGAGGAATGGACCAGCTTGGACGGATCACGCACCGTGCAGGCGGATATGGTCGGTCTATGGGACGGGCATGTGGTGCTGCTAATGGAAAGCGGTCGCCGCGTGAGCGTGCCCATGCAGAGCTTGATTGCCGAAAGTCGGATTCAGGCCGAAAAGGTAGCCGATCGATTGCGTGCCGAACGGCAACGCTTGAGCACTGAATTGCGAAACGTTGCTGAAGCTGAAGCGGCACCGGCGCCTGATCCGCTGCCCGAACCACCGTCAACGCTTGGTCGAGCCGAAATGCCCGCTGGACTGAGTGCCGACGAGGCGATTCAGCGAATTCAGGATCAACTTTTTGCTGGTCGATTCACGATCATGTGGCGGGCACTACCGCCTTCGATGCGTCAATCGATGCAGCAACTTCACGAAATGTCGTTGAAGCAAACCGAAGGTGGTGCGAACAGGCGCGTCGCTGAGCTGCTCAATCGAGTCGCTAATTTAGTGGTGACGCGACAGAATTGGATTGCGTCCTACCCGCCACTCAAGGAAGCGGACGATCAAGGTCAAGCGGTGCGATTGTTTCGTGAAATCGTCGTGCCGCTGGCACGCGCGATTCGTGACGGGCTGCCACCGGAAGCACTCGATCCTGCGAACAGTGCCAACCAATCAATGATGTCTTGGCTTGAAGAGCGAGAGGATGTGATGGCGCCGTTCTTGGCTCAGATCATTCGGCGATATGCAGACTCGCCCGTGGAGTGGGAGGTCACAAACGAGACCGATGACACTGCAACGATCAGCCTCACTCCACCTCAGACGGGCCCGGAAGACGATAATCCCGCATCGTTTTCGCGAAGACCACCGCCACGCGGTCGCACAATCACATTGCTAAAGGTTGACGGTTACTGGTTGCCCGAACCGGTGGCGGAGGGATTGGTCGATATGCTTGAATCGTTCAAGCAGGAAATGGCCGGGGGCGATAGCGAGAGTCAGGCAGATTCATTGCTTTGGCAATCGGCAATGCTGGGTTCAGGGCCTCCGAAGCCAGGTCGCGGTGGCTTTGGTGGACCCGGGGGCGGTGGCGATCCGCAGGCTGCGCTGCAACAACTACCGCTGGTCCTCAACGTTCTGGAATCAGCTTTGGCCCAGTTTGAAACGGCCGATAACGCAGCGGCGTTTCATCAGACGATCGATGGCGCGGCTGCGATGACAAAACAGATCCCTGGGTCTAAATCGTTTCCAGGCTTTAACTAATCAGCCAGTTTGATCAACGCTTCGTTGGCTCGCACAAAAATCGCGTTGTCCGCGACGGCTGGCGTTGCTAGCACGGGTCCGGTCAATTTCACCGGGCCCAAAATACTGGGGTCAGCGTCAAATTGTGGCACCGCCACCGCAACGTTGCCCGCTTGGTCCCACACGTAGACTCCCGAGGCGGTCGCGGTCGGTGTTGCCCATACCGAACCAATGTCGGGCATCCGTTCTTTCCACAGCTCATCGCCGGTCGATAAATCGGCGGCAACCAGCACCGAACCCTTGGAGACATAGACCACGTTGCCCCGCACGACGGGCGATGCATTGCGGCTGGCCAGACGCGTGTTCTCCCAAATCACGGGGCAGTCGGATTGAGACAGATCGATCGCCGCTAGGCCATCGCCGACGACCAACAAGAGTGGATCAGCGAAGGTGGGCGATGAAGTCTTGCTGCCGGGGACATCGATCGTCCGCAAGACATCGCCGGTACGGGCGTCATGAATCATCACGCCGGACTTGTTTTGAAATGCAACCACATTTCGCATTGGATTTTCGCCACCGGGCCAGGAATCAGGCATTGAAAAACCAATCGGTGACGCCCAGCCCGATGTTGCGGGTCGCGGTTGTTCCCAAAGCGTCGTGCCCGTCATCAGATCAATGCCTGAAACAAATGAGTCGCCTTGATTTTCAAGCTGAACGATCACAACGTCGCCCACGATAACGGGCGAACTGCTCATCGAAATATCATTACCGGTCTTGGGATGGTCGACGGCGAGGGCGCGAAACCAAACGGGATCACCCTCGGTGGTCACGCATGACAAATCGCACGAGCTGTACAGCGCGACGATGTGGGTTCCATTGCTCGCTGGTGTCGGCGATGCATTGGCGCTGGTGGGATGCGTGTAAGGCCGGCCCAACGCATTGAATGTTTGTTGCCAGCGTCGGGAACCATCGCTGACATCGAACGATTCAATGTACAAGTCGCGTTCTTCGCGGCCGCCGCTGCTGGTAACGATGACCTGATCTCCAACCACAATCGGGCTGCTAATCCCTCGCGCCGCGGTCGGCACCTGCCACGCAATATTGATCTCGCTATCGCTCGGTAATACCGTTTGATCGTCGGAGGCGGCAGTGAAGTTGGTCCCTCGGAAGCTAAGCCAATCACTTGCCACGGTGGAACTGGCAAGACAAACAATCGCGGTCAAACACAAACAGTGGCGCATGATCCAACTCGTGCGGGAAAACAAAACAATCGAGGCAACGCGGTCAAGCGTCATGGCGAAGGTGAAACGACCGTGTGCTTGATGCCACGGCCCGTTTCATCAGTAAGGCGGAATTGAAACTCGAAGTCTTGAGCCCAGGGCTCAGTCTGATCGTTTTGGCAAACCTTAATCAAGACCGTATTGCGACCCGGCCTGAGATCACAGCGGGCAATGTACTGATCGATACTGGAGCCAGAGTGGTACACCTCATTGCTCAACACCATTTCGCCGTTGACCCACGCTTGGTTGGCACAGATGCAACCAAGGCGAGCTTGAAATTGGGAAACGCCCGCGAGTTGATCGCCATCGATCTCAATCACCGCGTGAGCGTACGCAACTGCGTTCTTCGCATTGTCAAAGATGGGATTGAGGTCGACTACGCCCATCGCATCATCAGTCGTTCCGGTTAACCAACCCAGTTTTTCGTCACCCGAAACGACCGGTCGGTCGGTGCGAAGTGGTTTGTCAGCATTTGATAGGTATTCGGTTTCGACAGGTGTGATGATCTCGAATCCAATGCCGTCGGTGTTGTCGAAAGGCGCGATCACGTGCCAACGCGTCACCATGGCAAGCTCTGAGGCCAAATCCACGTCGACACCGAGCGTGTCGAGTTTTTTCGAAATGGTCTTCAAGTGATCGGGATGTCGCGCCAGCGGTAGCGCTGTGGACAATCGCTCGATCTTTGCGGCATCAACATCGATTGATTCGACATTGTTGATCACCTTGGCGATCGCCCGAAACCGCAGTGGCAGACTGGGGTCGTCAAGACTTCGATCCAGCATCGCGTCTTCGACTGCGGTCGCGCGTTGGGCATCGCCTGAGAGCTCAGGCGCGATGAGTTGTCGGAATGCGAAGTATCTCGCATCAGGGTCGTGCTCGCGATCATCGAAGAATGCGTTGAGTTCGGATTTGAGGCGTTCGATATCGTCGATACGATTGCGTAGCGATGACGCCGCCATCAGCAACCAGTTCTTTCCCCGCGCATTCGCATCGGACATCGCATGCAGCGTTGCTAACAACAGATCCATGTCTGAAGCATTGCTTGTCATCCAAGCGTCCAACGCTGCGATGGCCGCGGCGTGTTGATCGCCGCCCACACCGACGGCGTTGACGGCTGCAATCAGTTCGGATGGCAAAGAACTGGATCCAAGCGATCCCGAGTCAGCCAGCACCGCAGTCGGCTGTAAAGCCAGAGATGAAAGTCCAAACACTGCAAGAACAAACCCGATACCTGCGAATCGACCACGTGAGCTTTGGGACATCGCTTGGGATCTCATGGGAGCGGTGACTTTCGACAGAGCGTGATGTGGCGACAGCTGAGGATTCGTAGCGAGTAAGATCGTACCAAACTCAACACCCAAATTCCTGTCGCTCCAAAGACGGAGCGTTTGAACTTCTCAGTTTGGCCTTCCAGATCCATGTCGATTCACCGTGCTGTGACACGCCGTCGCTTTTTACGCTCAATGACTGCCTATGGTGCGCTGACACAGGGGATCTTGCGGAGCGACTCGATGGGATTGACGCGACGAGCGAGCGCGGCGGAAAACACAAATGAATCCGCACCTGGCTTTCAGATTGGTGTGTTCACAAAACCATTCAACTCGCTGACGTATGACGAGCTGGCGTCGCAAGTTGCTGATCTGGGTCTTCAGGGCATTGAGGGAACGATCCGGCGTGGTGGCAATGTCGAGCCTGAACGGGTCGAGCAGGACCTTCCCCTATTGGTCGATTCGCTGTCGCGTCACGATTTGAAATTGCTCGTGATGACGACCGACATCAATCGAGCCGATGATCCGTCGACCCAACGAGTCCTGGCGACCGCGTCGAAATTGGGTGTCCAGCGATTTCGAATGAGTTATGTCAAATACGATTTCCGAAAGCCCATTGTCGCTCAACTGGACCGCTGGCGTCGTCAGTTTGAATCGCTCGCCACGCTTTGTCGGCAGTATGGCATCACGGCGATGTATCAGAACCATGCTGGCGAGCGAAATATGGGCGCGTCACTGTGGGATTTGGATCGCGTCTTGGCTGACATTGATCCCGCCGAAATTGGCGTGGCGTTTGATATCCGTCATGCCACCGTCGAGGCGGGAACCAGTTGGCCGGTTGCGTGGCGGCTGCTGCAACACCGGGTCAAAGCGATCTACGTCAAAGACTTCGATTGGCGCGGCGACAAGGTCGCCAACGTGCCGCTGGGTCAAGGCCGAGTGCCACGTCGATTTTTTGACGAGTTTCTGCCGCGGGATTTCTCGGGACCCATATCGCTCCACGAAGAATATCTGGACCACCGTGATCCCACATTGGTGCCGCGGCACTGGGATGCGATTGCGTCAGACCTGAGCACGCTGAGGGGATGGCTCCATTCGGCAGAATGAGCGTCACGCTTGAACAAATCTCGGAACTTTCAAGCGTTACAATCCGTCCAACCGCCATTACTGACCGGTTTTGGGAATCCACCGGCGCCCAAACGTTGATAAGCAGGGATGGCTAGGTAAGATGACGGTGCTTTTCAGAATTTCACGAACGCGGTCTCAATTCGGACTACGCTGACTCGCCCATTCGTGATTGGCGTCGCGATTTCAGGCCGTCAACGGAAATCTGCGACTCAAATTGACTCGTCGACGCTCACTATTCCCCACAGACCTCCGAGAATTCAGATGAAGAATCTGCGTCCCCTGCTGCAACGCGTTCGCCCGCAGACCACCGGCGGCCATCCGCGGTCGCGTCGCCGGTCGCAATTGGCACGACGCTTGTTCAGCGAGACGCTTGAGTCACGACAGTTATTGGCCGGTGATGTTGGCGAGACGGTGGTGGATGACGGTCCATCGGCGCCCAGCTACGCCATGGCTCACAACTATGGCAATAAGTACGACGTCAACAATGACCGGAGCGTCTCAGCGCTCGACGCCTTGACGGTGATCAATCACATCAATCGTCGCCCGGTCGCCGGCGAGATGATTGTTGATCAAGCTCAATTCGAGGCGTATGTCGATGTCAACGGCGATCACAGAGTGACGGCTCTGGACGCCTTGCAGATCATCAACGCGATCAACGCGGGTGCGGGCGAAGATGCCAATGACGAGGTCGAGTTTGTCTTGCGAGCTCGAAACAACGAGACCGATGAGTTGCTCAGCAACGTGCAAGGCGTGACGGACGTGACGCCCGACGATAGCACCGTCATTGAGTACAACGTCGACGAAGGCGAGATCTTCCGGATTGAGGTTGCGGTGCAAGACGCTCGTCCGCTGAGTGAGGCGGTCGGCATTTTTCGAATCATCAATGACATCGTGATCAGTCAGTCCGACGTCATCGAGCCTGCACTTGGAGAGTTCCAGCAGATCGTTTTTGAGAATGAGATTCTCGATATCACTGGCGACGATACCGGCACGTTCTCGATCGGATTCGCAGACGATCCAACCAACACCACGGTGTCTCGGCCACTGTCGGATTTGACTAGCGTGATCAAGCAGCAGCGTGATGCCCTTGTGGAGACGATGGTCGTTGAGCTGTTCGACGCATTGGATCGTCCCGGTGTTGAGGATGTTGATGACATCCGCGTTTCAGTCGACTTGGAAACGCAAGCACCCGGCCCCAACGGCAATTCGACGGGGGCTTTGATTGTCAGCGTGCTGTATACGTCGCCTGAGTTGGTCAATCAAAACGTTGGCCAGCTGCAGGGGAGCGTCGTCATCAACGGTGCCGTTCAAGAAGTTGAAAACCGCAGCCAGGAAATCTTTGTCGGCGGCGAAGTCAATCCGTTGAACCTGGTTTCGAATTTCAACTACGAAAATAACGAGGCGTCGTTTCCGAATTTGCCTTTCCAAATCTATGGAGGCGACCGCGGGTTTGGGGAATACACACCTGACGTAGTCGTGGATGGCAACACCGTTGATGTGTTCTCGGGGGTTGGGGCTCTCGGACCGACGACTCAGTTGCAGCAGTTCTTTCAGTTGTCGGGACGCTTCTTTGATCCCAGTGTCGCCTACGACGCCTATTCGATCCCCGTCCGAGCGGTGGCGTCAACCGCAGCGGAAGACCCCGTGCTCGTTCGGCTGGATACCGTTTCCGCCGATCGCGACGCCGAAGGCGTTCTCAAATACGGAACCGATTCCGGTAAGGAATCCGTCGCGATCGAGGACATCGCACTCGATGAAACCTCGCGGTTCTTACTGAACGTCAACGCGGTTGCCAGCGGTATTTCGACACCGAATCAAACCGTTACCGGGGATGAAGACACCAACCTGGAGATTGAACTCAGTAGCATCGTTGTCCCGACTACCGTCGGCGAAACGATCACGTATTCGCTCGGCCCTGGAAATGTCACCAACGGTAGCGTCAACTTGCCCAACGGCAGCGTCGCGATTGATAACGATGGCACGGTGACGTTCACGCCGGACCCCAATTATTTCGGTGACGCCAACACCATCACTTACACGGCCGAAAACGCGACCGATGGCTCATCCACTGGAACGCTGACTTTTGATGTTGAACCGGTCAACGATAGACCGGTTGCAGTCGACGATGGAACCGTCGCCGTGCCTTTGGCTGGCGAGGCGGGACAAGCCCAAGGCATTGCTGTATTGGCCAATGACAACGCTGGCCCGGGCCCCACACCGGGGACCTTTGAAAATGATGTGCTAACCATTGAGTCGGTTGATGTGCCCGCAGGTGTGGGTAACGCCGTCATCGATGGCACCAACGTCATTTTCACACCCGCCAACGACGCCAGTGGTTTGGTTACCTTCACCTACACCGTTAACGATGGCAGTGGAGCGGCGAACGCAACAGCAACGGCAACCGTTCGGGTGAATGTGACACCATCGACGCAGCCAGTTTCGTTCGCCACCCAAGAGGTTGAGGTTGATGAGGACGATGATCCCCAAGTCGTCATTGCAGACCTGAATGCCTTCATCACCACGATTCCGGCCGGTTCCGCGGTGACGTTTAGCAACGTGAATGCCACCAACGGTGTCGCCTCGCTAGGTGGACTCGATAATTCTGAGTTGAGCTATGAGCCCGCCGATGATGAATTCGGCGATAACGCGGCGACCATCACATTCACGGCCACAACCGCCGAAGGCTCAACGACGGGGACCGTGATTGTTGATATCGACGCCGTGAACGATCCTCCCGTTGGCGGCGATAACACATTTAGTGTGCCCGAAGGCGCGGCGACCAACCTTAACGTGCTCAACAATGCGACGACTGGTGCGGCCAACGAAGTTCAAACACTCTCAATCGCTGATGTCACGCAGCCGCCGGCTGGGGAAGGTTCGGTTCGGGTCGTAACGGTCGATGGCGTGGATCAGATCGAATTCACGGCACCGGACGACTCCGACGGGCTGGACACCGATTTCACCTATGAGCTGTCCGACGGAGTGGACACAACGACCGTCAGCGTTTCTGTGACAGTGACGCAAGTGATTGACCAACCGGTCGCTAACAACGGATCGTTCAGCGTGATCGAAGACGGATCGCAAATGTTTGATCTCGAGTCAATCACCGATTCCGATCCTGATGAAGCCACCAGCTACACCATCACGATGAATCCAGCCGTCGGCACGCTCACACCCGATGGCACGACGGGCATGGTCACGTACACGCCGCCGACCGATTTCGATCAGTCTGTCACCTTCGAGTATCAAGCATCCAACTCTGCTGGCAGCACGACTGCGACTGTCACGGTCAACGTCACGCCGGTCAATGATCCGCCAGTGGCGGCTATGGGGTTGACGGCCACAACGTCGGAGGAGACTCCCATCGAAGTCGACGTGGTTACGCCGGGCAGTGATGTCGAAGGCGACACGTTGACCCCAGTGATCATCACGGGTCCAACGGCCGCTCAGGGCACCGCATCGATCGTCGGGAATGCGATTCGGTTCGTCCCAGCGGCTGGATTTGTCAATGACTCGGTCCAAATCGAGTATCAGCTCGATGATGGCGGACCCGCCGGCACCAATCGCAGCGAAACGGAAACGCTGACGATCAACGTGACCGACGTCGTGGTCGCACCCGTTGCCAATAATGGCTCGTTCAGTGTCGACGAAGACGGATCAATGAATTTTGATCTCGAAACGATCACCGATTCCGATCCTGCCGAAACGACCAGTTACGCGATCACGGCTAATCCGGCCAGTGGCATGCTGACACAAACGGGTACCACGGGCACGATCACCTTCACGCCCGCAGCCGACTTTTTTGGCCCACTGACATTCACCTATCAAGCGTCCAACTCATCAGGGTCAACGTCAGCCGTCGTCACCATCAATGTGACTTCCATCAATGATCCACCGACGTTGGTCAACGATACGGCCACCGTGGTTCGCGATGGTTCCGTTTTGATCGATGTTTTGTCGAACGATTCGTTCGGGCCAGCCAACGAGGCCCAAACGCTGTCCATCACCAACATCTCGACGCCCTCGCAGGGAACTGCAGTGCCCAGCGGTGGGCAGATTCTTTACACGCCGCCCGCGGGCGCGACTGGAACGGCAACCTTCACCTACACAGCCTCCGATGGTGATGTCGAACGAACCGCAACGGTGACGGTCACGATCCAAGACTTTGAAGCGTCATCGCTTTCGGGACGTCTGTTCGTTGACAGCATTGAGAACGCGGCTGACGTGATCTCACGCGGCGCCACGCCGATTCGAAATGGTGTCTACGATCCAGCCACGGCAACGCGTGCTGGCGAACAAACCCTCGGTGGCGTTCAAGTGATTCTGCGAACGGCCAGTGGTGAATTTGTGGCGTCGACTGTGACTTCGCTCGACGGCGTTTACACGTTCAATAACTTGGCGCCAGGCGAGTACGAGGTCGAATACGACTTGCCGGAAGATGCGTTTGGAACAAGCGATGCCGCTGACGGTTCATTCAGCAACACCGTTGGTGGTGCCGGTGGACAAGATGACGTTGCCAACGTGGTGCTGTTATCACTCGGACGAGCTTCGACCTACAACGCCAACATGTTCACCATTCGAAACGGCGGCGCGAACGGCGAAGCCGTCACACTGTCCGGTGGTGCAACGGTCCTGTTCGATGATGGTGGTTCGCAGATCTTGTTCCAGCCCAGTGCTGGATTTGACATGGTTGAATTTGCCGAATTGGCGTTGAGCACGGATCGTGATTCGGCACTGCTGACG
The DNA here is from genome assembly GCA_039028015.1 of Planctomycetota bacterium. Classification (GTDB taxonomy): domain Bacteria; phylum Planctomycetota; class Planctomycetia; order Pirellulales; family Pirellulaceae; genus Rhodopirellula. The sequence continues at coordinate 295 of JBCCJB010000088.1, read as the reverse complement.
GTGATCAACGACGACGGTGATGTCGAAACGGCTTTTGTGAGTCAGGACCACTTGATGATCAGCGAAGACGGCACTCAAGTCAGGCTGATTGGAGGTTACAGCGATTTTGACTTTGATAACTCGCTGACCGACGTCTTGCTTAATGAGTATCCAACCTACCGAGACAGCATCGACGACATCCTCGACGATCTGGTTTAAGCTAATCCAGCGTAGAGGTCGTGCGGTTTTAAGTCTCTCAGAGGCAAGCGTTTACAGCACCCTCCCAGCGCAGCTGGGAGGGTCGAAATCGAGCATT
>JBCCJB010000087.1:0-12121 GCA_039028015.1 Planctomycetota bacterium | reverse complement strand
ATCGCGGTCAGCATTGCCGCCCAGCTATTGAATGTTCGCGATGAAGCAGATCCACCCAAGCACCCCGCCCGCGATTCGCGGGAAGGGTCGAAGACGAGCGTTTAGCGAGTTTTCGGGGGAGGGTTTTTTTTGAAGTGTGAAGTTCGAAGGTTGAATGGCGAAGTGCGTGCGATCATGCACCTCGGTTCGAACTTCTCACTTCTCACTTCCAACTTCTCTGCCCCCTCCCAAATATTGCTCCGCACGATTTGACCACCCCCAAACATAGTTCGGGGGAGGTGTTCACCATGAAGCATCGTCGAAACGCGGGCGACTGAGTCCGAATTCGTTGAGACGCCTTAAGTTGTGAAGGCGGTGTGTTAACTCGCACCAAGCTCGACATCGATCTTGGCTTCCTGAGCGGCGTCGCGAAGTTTGGATAAGGCTCGGGCTTCAATTTGCCGGACACGTTCCTTCGTCACGCCCATGCGTTCGCCGACCTGTTTGAGCGTGAGCGGTTCGTTGTCTCGGCCGAGCCCAAAGCGTGCCGAGATGATCGTTTGCTCACGCTGATCAAGATGGTCCAGGATCCGCGCTAACTCGCGTTGCCGTTGCCGTTGCACGGTTTCCTGCATGTAGGGATCAATCCGTTCGTCTTGATGACCGACGAACAGCTCTTCCGTCGTGGTGCGGAATCGATCGCGATGCTTGAATTCATTGGGAATCGAGCGGGCGAAGTTCTTCATGATGGCCCACGTGGCATACGTGCTGAATTTGTTGCCGCGGGCGTAATCAAATTTTTCGACCGCACGAATCAGCGACATGTTGCCATCGCTGATCAGTCCGAAGAAGTCGTCCGTTGATGCCACATGACGCTTTGCGATTGAAACAACCAGCCGCAGGTTGGATTGCACAATCTTGTTCTTCACCTTCACGGCCGCTTCGTACCAATCATGAATTTGTGCGATGGCTTCGGCACGACCGTGAGGCATGGCCGGCAATTGCTCACGCAGACGACTGGCGCGGTGCTTAAGGAAATTCATCTTGCGGAACAAATGCTGTTCCTGCTCGCGGTTCAGCAACGGCACGTCATAAAGCGCGGCCAGATAGCTAGGCAGGTCCGACGGTGCCCGCACCTTTCGACCGCCGGTCGCCACAGGCATCTCGCCCAAAAATTCGGATTCTCGCGAGAGATCTTCGAAGTCTTCGTTGGTGATGTGATCCAGCGGCAGCTCCAACGTTTGTTGGATTCGCATTTCGGCCAAAACACGTTGAACGCTGGTCCGTGTTCTTTTGAATCGTTTGCAAAGCTGCGGTATCGACGCACCATTCTCGTGATGCAGAAACAGATTCCGCTTGTCGTCATCGCTGAGCATTTCGCGATGATGCGGAAAGATTGCGACGTGCGGATGATGCGCGTCAAAATTCTTCAGGGTGTAGCGAATCGTTTCGGGCGAACGATGCATCTGCGACGCCAATTGCTGCGTCACCTCGGAAAGGCTCGCACCACCCTCGGCCATCTGACGAGCTCTCTCAATCATTTCCGATTTCTCATCATCGGAGAGCTGGCTAAACCGATTGCCGCGCACAACACGATCGTGATTGGCATTGGCGAAACGATCCACGCTGCTTTGCAGGAAGCCGACGCGCTTGCGATTGCCAAAGACAAACCGACGACTCACCAAGCCATCGTTGGCACGCCAGCGGCTGATGGTTTTTGTGGAGACATTGAATCGTTTGCTGAGATCGGCCACGGTGTAAACGCGTTCGCCCGCCGCTTCAGCGGCCACATTGGCCGAGTCGGTCAGGTCGTGGATCAGCAATTGCAGGTCATGCGCCAGATCAATGCTTGCGATCATCCGCCGCGTTGCTGGATCGGGCCGATAGTTGGTGATCCGAAAGATGACAAAATCAATCGCATAATCGCGATCGGGCTGCAATTCGCTCAGCAACTGCTCGGCGAGCTCAGCCTGTTGAATCTTTCGGAAACGGGGAGCAAATCGAACCTGCTGATCCCGTAATTCTTTCAACGCCACATGACGAAACATTGCACCCATCTTCGCTACTCCCAGTGCGGATTTTGCGTGCCTCCTTTGATTTCCATGCGACCCCGGCGGGTCGCCGACACGTCATCCAGTTTGCCCGGGGAATCGCCACCATCCAGGGACGATCAATCGACGCTGCCCCTGAGAGGCAAAATGCCGCCAGGGACCGATGGAAATCGGACTCCATGCCCGAATCACCATCGTGACACACTCCAGACTCCGCGAGACTGACGATCGTTCGATTTTTTTGGCAATTATGCAAAAAAAAGCCTTGATCAACGTTCCGGAAATGAGGCGACTTTTCGCGTGATACTTCGAGCGAAAAAGATAACTCATCACCAGAACCGCACTAGCGTTCTCTGGGGCGATACGGGCAGTAGAGAAAATTCCAGACCAAATGCGACGCAATTCGGAGTAGGACACCGCTTCACGACGGTGTGTTGCGTAAAAAGCGTGATTCCTGACGCAAAAGAATTTTGATCGGCTTCGCCAAGTGTCTCACCTCGCATGTCCAAACGGAAGATTTTTCACTCAGTTTGAAAATCTTGCGTCTTAAAATGAGATTCACGATTCTTCATGGCGATCGAGCTTGAGCAGCATCGCTGAACGTGACGATTGCATGGATTGATTGACCACGTTTGTTGCTTGCCTGACCTGTTTGTGTGACTCGGGGAGTTGTCCATCCATGAATGCTGCTCGTGACCTCTATCGGCTCGACCTTCTACGACCCGTTTCTCGTCGAGAAATGATCGGCGGTCTCAGCGCGGGGCTCGTAACGATCGCAACTCGTTCGGCGTCCGCCGCCTCGAACGAACAAATCGTGCTGCAACCCAATTGGCGTCGTGATCACTTTCGAGTCCGGATGGAGATGGATGTCCAGGGCAATGTGAATGTGACCGGGGATCCACTTGCTCCGAGTCCCGCAAATTCGAGTTCCGCGAAGCAGCAGTTGCCCATCGAGGCCCAGGCTCAACTCGATTTTGAAGAACGATTTTTGCGGCCTGCCGATGCAGAGCCCTCCTCACCCGTTGTCGCAACACAGCGACACTATGCCGAAGCCGTCGGTATCAGCACGCTCAACAAAACCAAACGCACGGTGACACTTCGCGATGATGCCATCCAGGTGATCAGTCGTCGTGAGATACTGCCCGAGACGATTTACAGTGACGACACATTTTTGACCCAGGACGAATTGGATCTGCTGCAAACGCCGATCGCTTCGGTCGCGCTGGATCATCTGATGCCTGCTGAACCGATGCGTCGCGGTGACGAGGTCACGATCGATTCGACAACGGTGGCATCGGTTTTCAATTTGACAGGCGTTCCCGCCAGCGACGTCACGATGACGCTGGTTGATTTCGACGCATCAGTTGCCAAGTTGCAACTTCGAGGCACGGTTGATGGCAGTGTTCGCGGCGTCCCCACGCGGCAGCGTCTCGTTGGCAAGCTGACCTTTGATCGTCGTGCCGCAACGGTTACCTGGGCCGCCGTGGCAATTCATGAAACTCGCGAGGTCGGCAAGACCGAACCTGGATTTGACATCACCGCCAAGATCCAGTTAATTCGCAAGCCGCTGGACGCCTGCAAGAGCTTGCCTAAGTCGCCCGCCGAAATTGACTTTGACCAGCCAGCACCCGAAAGTCGACTTTTCAAGGCGATCGGAAGTGATCGTGTTCAGGCTGCGGCATTGTTGGATCGCCGCTGGCATCTGTTACAGGACCAGCCCGGCGAGGCCATTTTGCGAATGGTCGACACGGACGCGACGATTGCTCAGTGCAATCTGCGTCCGCTAGCGAAGCTCAAACCGGGCGAGCAATTGACGCTTGAGGCATTCCAAAAAGACTGTCGCCGGACGCTCGATCGGCAGGCCTCCGAGGTCATTCAAGCCGAGGAATCTCTCAGCGAAACGGGACTGCGAGTGTTGAAAATGACCGCCACCGGTCAGGTCCAGGGCATCCCAATCCAGTGGATTATGATGCATTTCAGCGATGACACCGGTCGCCGATTGCTGGCAACCATCACCATGGACAACGCGAGCGTCCCAAAACTGGATGGTTCTGATGTTCAGCTCGCGGCGACGATGACGTTCACCAAGCCTGGTCAAAGCGACGTCGACAAACCGCAGGAAAAAGTCACTGAAGTCGCGTCGCGTCAACTAAAATCGAGCTTCGATACCGCGGGAACCTCGCACCGCGGATCCGGCCAAACTTCCGACGTTAGGTCCGCCAGCGATCTCGGTTCTCGAAAGCGTTGACGACCCGCCAGGAAAGCCTGAGCCCATAAAAGCACCAATCGGTTGGTGTTGGCGGTTCTCAAAAGCGATGCTTAGATACCTATGATCTCTCGATTCGCCGCCGCGTTGATGTCGTTGTCGTTGAGCCTGCTATTGCCGGGGGCAGACGGGTGTTGGATCTCTCTCAGCGGTGCTCAGGAAGTCGCGCCCAACACGTCGGGCAGCGATGACCCATCTATGCGTGTGCAAACGCCATTCGCACCTGGCGTTGTCACCGTCATTCCTCCAGCGGCGGACCCCAAAGAAACATTTGATGGACCGCTCACTTTGCAATCGATGGTCGACGCGCACCCTGAAATTCGCTGGGACGCACCGGATCATCCTGAGGCGACGCCTCATTTCGATCCGAGATCGCGAACGCTCGCGGAGATGCTGAAGCAGGTGACGCTTCGCCGTGAGATCTATTGCCTTGAATTTGCGTTCAAACCGCTGCGTCAGATTTACATTGATCTACCGCGCCCCAGTGGGCAGATGCAGCGAAAGCTCGTTCATTACATGGTTTATCGCGTTCGCTATCGCGGAGGAGATCTGCGGCCCGCCGTGGATGATGCGGATCAACCGATTTATCGCCGCATTGAATCAATCAGCTATGCCTCACGACGATTCTTTCCCGTTATGGTGCTGGAGGATCACGAGACGGGGCGAAAGTTTACCGATCAGATTTTGCCATCGGCTCGTCGTCGGATTGCCATTCGCGAAAAGATCACGATGCCGCTGCACAACAGTGTCACGATTTCGTCCGTGAAGATCCCACGCTCTTCGGACGATGACGCTCCTGGCGTTTGGGGCATTGCGACTTGGGTGGATGTGGACCCCAATTTGGATTTCTTTTCGGTCAACATCTTTGGTCTCACCAACGCGTTTGAGCAGGACGGCGAGGGCGACGACGCCCCCTATCGCCGCAAGGCATTGGTCCTGAACTTCTTTCGGCCTGGGGACTCGATGGCTCAGACCGAGGATCGAACGCGTTTTGGAGTCCCCGCCTACGACGACGAGCGTGAACAGGCGTACGTGCTGAATCAATATGGGCTTGAGAAACGACTTGATTACCGGTGGTTGTTTCGCTAGCTTTTGTGACTCAAAAATCAATTCTGGCACAAGATTTGGGTCCAGCACCATGGCACACAAAAAGGGACAGGGCAGCAGTCGCAACGGTCGCGATTCGAATGCCCAGCGACGCGGTGTGAAGCGTTTCGGCGGCGAAAAAGTGACCGCGGGCAACATTTTGGTCCGTCAGGTTGGCACCAAGTTCCATCCCGGCCGAGGCGTTGGCATGGGCAATGACTACACGCTTTTCGCACTGGTCGATGGCGAAGTGCGGTTCGATCGCGAAGGACGTCGTATCAACGTCGACGCCGTCTCGGCTTGATTTGAAGCGAATCGATTTGGCGGGATTGAACCCGCCCCAAATGAAAGCGGTCTCGATCCTGTCGGGGCCGCTTCTTGTTTTGGCAGGTGCGGGCACGGGCAAGACACGCGTCGTTACCTACCGGATCGCCAATCTGATCGCGCACGGCGTGCCGCCCGACAGAATTCTCGCGGTGACCTTCACTAATAAGGCCGCCGGTGAAATGCGTGATCGTGTCAGTGGCCTACTTAGTGGAAGTCCACAGCGAAGTGGCCGACGAAAATCGTCGCGACCAAGCCCGACCATCAGCACGTTCCATGCTCAGTGTGTGCGGATCCTGCGCGTGCATGCGCCGACTCTGGGCTTTCCGGCAAAGTTTGCCATCTACGATCGCTCGGATCAGGAGTCACTCGCCCGGTCGATCCTTCGCGAGCTTCGTTTGCCGGGTACCGCGCTGAAACCAAGCGATATGCTCGCCATGATCAGTCAGTGGAAAAATGCGTCCGTTATGCCGGCCGACGCGGCGTTGGTCGCCGCCACAGATAAAGAGCACTTCGCGGCATCCGGCTACCGTCGCTATCAAAAAGCGTTGCGGGCTCGCGGAGCGATGGACTTCGACGACTTGCTGCTGCACACCGAAACGCTTTTTGCCGATCACGAGGCGATTCGTCGCGATGAGGCGGGTAAGTATGACCACGTGTTGGTCGACGAATATCAGGACACCAACGGCAGCCAATACCGAATCACCGAAGCACTCGCTCGAGACCATCGAAACCTGTGTGTCGTCGGTGATGACGACCAATCGATCTATGCGTGGCGCGGTGCCGACGTTTCGCACATTCTGGGTTTTGCCGACGATTGGCCCGATGCCAAGTTGGTTTGGTTGGAAGACAACTATCGGAGCACTGGGGCGATCTTGGAGATGGCCAATCGATTGATTGGTTTTAATACCGTCCGACACGAAAAATCGCTCAAGGCGTCACGACCAGCTGGCAAGCGACCGCGCATCCTGCAACACAAGGATGAGACAGCTGAAGCGGGATTAATCGTTGGTGAAATCAAACATCTGATCGACAATGAACATATCCAACCTCGAGACATTGCGATTCTGTTTCGCACCAACGAACAACCCAGACTCTTTGAAACCGAACTCCGTAAGCATGACGTGCCTTACGTCATGTTGGGCAGCCAATCATTCTTTGATCGTCGAGAGGTACGCGATCTGGTGGCGTACCTGAAGTGGATCGACCAACCCGATGATGAAGTCAGCTTGCTTCGAATCATCAATACGCCAGCGCGTGGTATCAGTCAGAAAACGGTGAAGCAACTGGTTGATACCGCGGTGGGCCAGGGATCCTCGGTTTGGCAGGTCATGCAAGACTCGAGCGTGACGGCGGGATTGCCACCGGCAGCACGGCGTGGCATCGAATCGCTTGGTGCCCTTCGGAACGATGTTGTTCGTCGTGCCAGCAACGAATCTCTTCAGGAAGCGATGGCAACCTTGTTGACTCGTACCGCTTACATGGATGAATTGACACGGTTATACGAGCAACCCGAGGAACGCGAGTCTCGAATGGCTTCGGTCGGTGAACTCAGCAATGCGATTTCGGCATTTGAGGATGGCCAGAACGAGGCGGATTTGTCCGGTTTTCTCAGCGACATCGCATTGGCGGGTCGTGAGATGGGAAACGAGAAGGACAAATTGGCGCTCAAGAATTCAGTCTGGTTGCTGACGATGCATGCTGCCAAAGGTTTGGAGTTTCCAGTTGTTTACTTGGTGGGAATGGAAAAAGGAATTCTTCCTCATCGCAGAAGTGTCAATAGTGGACGCGATGAAGATATCGCCGAGGAGCGAAGGCTTTGTTACGTCGGCATGACGCGGGCTCAGGACCAATTGACGTTATCGCTTGCGCTCACGCGACGCAAATGGGGCAAGGCACGACCGACTGATCCCAGCCCATTCCTTTATGAGATCACCGGACAGGCCGAGAACCCGAATCGCTATCGACCCAAACGACGCATCGCACGTCGGTCATAGATGTCAACCTTCGTGTGGCGATACCGTCATATGCCATCCAAGACGACAACGGATCGCATTGATGATGCCGCATTCTTGTTCAACACGATGTGGTGAGAATCAGGGCACCGGTTTGGGGTGAACAAAGCTCAAGTGAAGCTCCATGTGACGACACTGAATTTGTTCGTTCCTCGACTTTGGGATGACACCAAACAAAGGGTGACGTGGCAGCGGATCGGTGTGACGGTAATGCTGATAGGCTTCGCGAAAATGGGTCATCGCCGACTCCAGATCGGTGGCATTGTGATCCCAAAAGAAAGCTTGAGCGTGTTTTGGCAACTGATAGCCCGGCTTCATCGGCTTGGTGGCAAATCGTTTGGTCATCGAGGCCATGATCATGCGAATCAGCCAAGGCACCTTCGGCGCGACAGCCCGACCCGTTGAAATGTCAAAGGTGTGTGCAAAGTGGTCGACGATCTGGGGAAAGCTGAATTTGCCAACGGTGACGGTCTGAGTCTTGGCAAGTGATTCGATTTCCGCAACGGCTTGGCTCAGCGAATCAAAATGCAATTCACGTCGTTTGGGCGATTGGCCTTCGTTATCCGTCATCGTTGGTCTCTGAGGTTTGGAACCGGCTTGCAAGTTCAGCAATGTGTTGCGGCGACGTGCCACAACAGCCGCCCAGCCAAGCGGCACCCGCCTGATGCCACTGCATTGCCAAATCAGCGTATCGCTCGGCCGCCTCTCGAGCGTAACCAGCATTGGATCGCCATCCGATTCCATCATCAACCTGTCCCGCGTTGGCATAGGCACCGATGATGATGTCTAGCTTCTGGTCTGCGATTGCCTGTACATATGGCGTGATGTGTGTTGCCGCGGTGCAGTTGACCATTACGACCTGGGCACCTTCATCAGCGCAGCGACGTGCCCCTTCGGCCATCTCCGCCGGTGTGATGAGCGTTGCTTCAGGGCCGGCGGTGAACCCCACCGCAATGGGCAATCGTGTTTCGATGCCAGCTTTCACCGCCAACGCGGCTTCGTCAACGCAAGGAAACGTTTCGCAAAAGATCCAATCGCAGCCGGATTCTGCTAGCTGATGGGCCATTACCCTATGTGCTTTAAGACAATCCGTTGCACCTGAGATGATCGGCGAGAGATCGGGTCGGTAGCAGTCGGCCAGCGGAGATAGTGATCCCGCGATCATGTGATTGCTGGGCACCGACGAACGAGCGATCTGCACGGCACGATGTGTCAACGCCTTCCAGCGATGTCCCACGTCGGTCGGTTTTGTGCGGAAAGTGTTGGCGGTGTGAATCGTGGCGCCGGCATCGGCGTAATCTCGATGAATCTGCGATAGCAACTCAGGATGTGACTCGATAGCGGGTGCGCTCCACTGTGGTAGCGTTGTGCGTACGCCTCGGTCGGTCAGCTGCGTCCCCACCGGACCATCCAAAATGCGAATCGCTTGACTCACGAAAGTGGCAAGACCAGCGAGAGGACGATCGTAGTTAACAGGCCGCCCAGCGATAACGTCGCTAGGAGAGGCGTCCAACTGCGAAGCGATTCGGCTTCGGTCAGACCGCCCATCTTGGTGAATACCCAAAAGCCGCTGTCATTCATCCAGCTTCCCATAAGGGAACCACTGCCAACCGCCGTCGCGACGTAAACCATGTTGAAAGGAATCGGTCCTCCGGACAGGATCGCCGCCATCATCCCAGCGCCGATAATCATTGCGACAGTGCTCGAGCCTTGCGCGACCTTTAGCACCGCTGCAATGCTCCATGCCAATAACAAAATCGCAACGCCGGCGACCTCCTGACCAGCAAACGCGGATTGAATCGTATCGCTGATGCCAGTTCCCGATAGCATCGCACCGAAAGCTCCGCCTGCTGCGGTAATCAGAATAATGACGCCGCCGCTCATGAGTGCTTCTTCCACATCACCACTCAAATCACGCCACGATAATTTGCGAATCCATTTGAGCGTGCCCATCGCCGCAAGCGCCGCAAGCAACAAGGCAAAGTTTGGATTGCTCCACAAACTCAGTTTCTTTGAAATCGAGCGCATCGGACTATCCCATTGATGCGGTGCAATTAATTCAGGATAGGCCGCATCGAGTAGCGCTCGATTCATGCGCCGGCGATCGACCGGCTTCATGCGTAGCTGATTGGCCTCCATCAAACTGGCAGTGATCGCCGGCAGATCGACGTCGGCAAAGGCCACTTCGTCATAGAACCCAGGATCAAGCAATGCATCATTGATCGCGGCGACCATCGCTGCTTCTTCAGCCGGGTTGGATGGAGATTGTTTGATACCCGTGCGTTGTGTTTCGGTGAGTCGTTCGCTTCTTAAGATCCGGCCGGCTGGTGAATCATCCTTGGCGTTTGCAAACGTCTCCGCTAACAGATCCATTGATTCGATATCATCGACGGTGATCGCAGCTCGGTCTTCACGATCGGCCAATGTGGTGGCCAGCGTGCCGGCACCAATCAAAGCCACTGGCAGCACCACAGGTAACAGCGACGCTGTGAGTGACGGCAGTTGATTTTCCTCAAGCGTTTCATGCTTGTTATCACCAGCACCCAATGGTCGCATGGGCACCGGCATCTTTGAATCAGCAATGAATGAGAAGGTCAAACCAAGTGCCGCAGACGGTATGGCAACGGCCGCGCCGACCAACATCATCATGCCCAAATCAACGTTCAAAATTGCAGCAACCAGAAGCGGTCCTGGCGTGGGCGGAACCAGCGTGTGCGTGATCGCGCCACCAGTTGCAATGGCCATGAGGTAACGGAGGTAATTTGCTTGCGTCCGTTTGTGCAGACTTCGTGCCAGCGGCACAAGCAAATAAAACACTGTGTCAAAGAAAACGGGTACGGCCAACACAAAACCGCTGACCATCAACCCAAACGAGGCCTTCGATTCGCCGGTGGCATCGACGGCGGTGCGGACGATTCGATCCGCCGAGCCATTGTCCAGCATGCATTTTCCAATGATGGCGGCCATCGCAATGACGATCCCGACGCCGCCAGCCGAATTTCCGAAGGCGTCAACAACCGCGGATAATCGATCGCCGGCATTGTCTCCCGTCTGGGATCCGATCAACAAACTGATGATCAATGCCGAAATGATCAGAGCCAAAAATGCGTTGAGCTTCAGACCAATGATCATGCCTAACACGCTGGCGATGCCGATGGCAACCAACCAAATTGGAGTTGAATCGAACGCGTTCAATTCTGTCCCAGCGGTCGACTCGGCCAACAAACCGAATTCAATGACTTCGGCGGCGATCGCTGCGGACGGCAACGTCATGATGATCAAGCAAGCAATCGATCCAACGCCACACCGACACCAATGATTCGAACCTTTGGTTTTGGTCGGGTATCGTTCTGAGGTCATCGACTCGCCTAAAAATCAGAGGAAATGGATCGCGTTGGCAATGACATGAAGTGCTTTGGCAGGCGAGTTTAGCACAACACGCCTTCAGATACGGTTGATCGACCGACAGCCATGTCACCCGGTTCAGTACAAAGCGCTGACAGATTAACGTCTTACGAACCTGATCGATGGCGACACTGGTTCGCTTCGCACAACCTTCCCACCAACCGCGAGATTTCCGTCATGTCATTTCGAACTGAGCATGATTCGATGGGCGATGTATCTGTTCCGGCCAGTGCGTACTACGGAGCTCAAACTCAGCGGGCCGTTGAGAATTTCCCCGTCAGCGGTTGGCGCTTGCCCGCGGCGATGATCACGGCAATGGGAAGGGTCAAATTGGCATGCGGTGTTGCAAATCACTCGTTGGGTCGATTGACCGGAACGGGAAAAAATCCACTTTCTGAAACACAAGTTGACGCCATGTTGGCGGCAGCCAAAGAGATTGCCGAGGGCGGTTTGGCGGATCAGTTTCCAGTCGATGTTTTTCAGACGGGCTCGGGAACTTCAAGCAACATGAACGTGAATGAGGTCATCAGCAATCGGGCAATTGAACTGATGGGAGGCGATCGTATGAATCAAACCAAACCGATTCATCCCAATGATCATGTCAATATGGGTCAGAGTACCAATGACACCTTTCCCACTGCGATTCACGTGGCCGTGGCGGTCCAAATTCAATCGAGATTACTGCCGGCGCTCACGCGGATTCATGAATCGTTGTTGCAGAAAGCAAACGCGTGGAGTCAGATCATCAAGATCGGCCGGACCCATTTGATGGATGCAACCCCTTTGACACTTGGCCAGGAATTTGGCGGTTTTGCGCGACAAGTCGAATGTTCAATGCGTCGTGCAGCCGCCGCACGTGACGCCGTGCTAGAACTGCCCGTTGGCGGCACAGCGGTAGGCAGTGGGATTAACACGCATCCAGAATTTGGCGCCCGCGTGGCGACCAATCTGGCGGAACAGACAGGGATCGCGTTCATTGAGGCCGTCAATCATTT
>JBCCJB010000086.1:0-12200 GCA_039028015.1 Planctomycetota bacterium | reverse complement strand
CTTTTGTCGCCAAGGCCACCGGCATTCCTGTGGCCAACATCGCGACGAAAGTGATGACAGGTCAGTCATTGCGCGACCTGGGTGTCACCGAGGAACCCATCCCGCGACATGTGTCGATCAAAGAATCCGTTTTCCCGTTCCGAAAGTTTGCTGGCGTGGACATCGTGCTTGGTCCCGAAATGCGCAGCACCGGCGAGGTGATGGGAATCAGCGAGCAGTTTTCGATGGCGTTTGCAAAAAGTCAGCTCGCTGCGGGGACGGTGCTGCCTGATTCGGGCAAAGTCTTTTTGAGTCTGCAGCCACGACACAAAGATGCGGCTGCGAAACTTGGCGCTGACATTCAGTCGCTGGGGTTTGAACTATTGGCAACGGCGGGCACAGCCGCAAAGCTCGAGGAAGCTGGTGTGCCGGTGACCCGCGTGAAAAAAATCGCCGAGGGCCACCCCAATCTGATCGACTATCTGAAAAACGATGACGTTCAGTTGATTCTCAACACGCCTTCGGGAAAGGGCGCGCGGACGGACGAAGGCAAAATCCGCGCTGCCGGTGTGCAGCATGGCGTACCCTGCATCACAACGATGGCGGCAGCCGAAGCAGCGGTCCGCGCCATGCAAGCGATGCGAAATACCAACATGGACGTCGAATCACTGCAAACCCGCTACGCCCGAGATCAGGCCTGACACAACCTCTCCTGAAAGAAGATCGCTAACTTTTAAGCAATCGCGAGCGACGGCATGATATCGCGTCACCTACGGAGTTTAATCGCAGCAGCGGTCGAGGCTGTGCTGATCACGCATCGTGAATCTCAAACAGGTGTAAGTCCCGATTGGCGGGGTCACCTGGCGAGCTTTGGCTGTGATCGGAAACAGTGTTTTCATAGGTGCATTCGTCAAATTCGGCAGGCTGGCATTCTGACGAGGGGTGAAAGGGTCCAACCGAATGCTTGTTTGACCATATAGGGAGAACTAAACTCCAGAGTTCGCGTGGCGTAAGTTTTAGTCTTGTCGGCTCGACCCGTTGCCCTCCCCACCCGCTGTTCACACACACGTATTTCAATAGAGATCACGATGAATCGTTCGTTTCGATGGACCATGCGTTGGAGTTTGGTCGTCTGTTTGATCACTGTTCTGGGGATTGGCCCCGCTTCGGCGGGTGGACTGCTGCAGCGTCTGCGCGGCAAGGGATGTTCGGCTCCACCGACATGCCCGCCACCGTCATGCGTCCCGGCGGAATGTCCTCCAGTGACCTGCGAGCCCGTTGTGGAATGCTGTCCAACGCCCGAACCGGTGTGTGCCACGCCCGAGCCTGTCTGCGGAACGCCGGAACCCGTTTGCCCACCCATGCCTCCGTGCTGCAGTCCGCTTCCGATGATGGGACACGCATTGCCGATGCATTCGACGCCACTGGATTCCAGCCACGCGATACCGATGAGCAGTGGTGTGATCGTTCCCAGCGAACCAATGATGCACGGGTCGATGATGGAGCCAGGGACCATTGTTGAGTCGACCCCGATGAATATGACCGCTCCGGCGGCAGAAGACACGATGGACGTTGCGTCACCCGAGTTAGGCAGTTCCGAGACAACCAAAGCAGCCAAACCACCAACCGATTTGGGTGAATCGGTAATCGATGCACCTCCGGCGCCCACGCCAACACCCGAGCCTGAACCGGCATCGGTTCCCGCAATTCAGGAACCGGTCGCACCAGAACCACCACCCGCACCGACACCCATGCCCGATGCCTTGCCAGAAGCAGTGGAACCGGAACCCGCTCCGATGCCGACACCGGAGCCGGAGCCGGAGCCAGCCGCGGATGCAGCAATGGACGATTTGTTCGGTGATCCCGAGCCGACGCCAGCACCCGAATCGACTGAACCGGCACCCGCTGCCGATTCGGGTCTGAATGACCTTTTCGACATGCCCAACGAGTCGCAACCGACACCCGAAGCCACGCCTGACGCGGCCGAACCGGCAATGGATGACCTGTTTGGTGATCCCGTTGAACCCGTACCCACACCGGAGCCGGCTGCCGAACCCGCGATGGACGACTTGTTTGGCGATCCCGAACCCGCTCCCACCCCACCGGCGAACGACAGTGATGCTGCCATGGATGATTTGTTTGGCGGCGGCTCGGACGCTCCTGCGGACAATACCGAAGCACCCGCTGGCGATCTTGACGACCTGTTTGGCGGTTCGGAAACGCCCGCCGAGCCATCGGCCCCGGCTGACGATGCGATGGATGATCTGTTCGGCGGTTCCGATGCCCCCGCAGACACCAGTGCACCGGCCGATGATTCCGGAATTGACGATTTGTTCGGCACACCAGACGCTTCCGAAACTCTGGAAATGCCAAATGATTCCTCGCCCTCTGACGGCGGCCTCGACGATTTGTTCGGTGATCCTCCCGCCAGCGATACCCCTTCCGATGACACCGACAGTCTTGATGACTTATTCGGTCAAACCACTTCTGGATCACCCGCAGCAGAGACGCTCACCGCGGCCGCTATTTTTGAGCAAGCCGAAGTTCGAACGTGGATCGATGACACCGGCTTGTACCGAACCGATGGTCGGTTAATCAAGGTTGCCGAGGATCACATTCGGATCATGAAAGAGACAGGACGAACATGCACCGTTCCCATGGATCGCTTGAGCAAAGCCGATTTGGTGTACGTCGCCGCAATCGCCAAGCAGCTTGCTGAGGTTGATGAGACCTTCGTAACCATCATCAACAACTAAAGCTGACTCGTTCACTTTCCGAACGCATCTCAACCCTTCTCCGGACCGACCCTGAGAAGGTTTTTTCATGAGCTCGGCCACGTAGCCTGTAGGCCCGGTGATAACCGGGCTTAGCCGACCAGTCTTCGTAAGCCCGGTGAGAACCGGGCGGATGTGAACCTGAACGAACAGTCAGCCGCACAGTTATCACCGAGCCTACGACTCAATCGGAACTCGCAAGGGTGATTCGGTCGGCAGCCAAGACGACCGCCGCTGCAACGATGGCCAAAGCGCCAAGTGCGAGCACGCTGCCGTCGTAGTTCAACGGGCTGACCCAAACGGTTTCTTGGTGCTTAAGATCTTGATCGATCGTCTCCGGTGTAACGACTTGCAATGGCCACAGTCGTGCAACCGAACCAATCATCAGCCCGGTCAAATGTGCCATCGTGACATCGCGATAGTGCTTGAGCAGATATTTCAGCAATCGAGAAAATAGCAGCAGCCCGGCTAAGCAACCCACGGCAAACGTGCTCAACCGGATCACGACATCCATCGTAATGTCACCCTTGAGAAACCCTTTGATCATGCCAATGACGGGCTCGTACACGCCCAGCAACAACAGGATGAAAGCTCCACTAATGCCAGGCAGGATCATCGCACAAATAGCAATCGAAGCCGATGCAAACAAAAACGGCAGACTCACGTCGCCGCTGGAGGCCGGTATTTGAGAAATCAGGACGGCAACGATGATGCCGATCGACAAAGCAATCCACCGCGTGCTCGTCCAACGAGCCACGTTGCGACGAACAATCCAAACGCTGGCTAGCACCATTCCAAAAAAGACTGCCAACGTCTGATTGAAAAGATGTTCGAGAAGCCAATGCATCAGACCGGCCAGACAACCAATCCCAAGCACGATCCCAAATCCCAGCGAAACCAAGAACCGCAGGTCCACGTGACGCGCCGCATCGGCAAAACGCCGTGACGCTAAATGTTGGATGGCCGAAGAGTCGATGTGGCTGATCGCGGACACCAGACGATCATAATGACCAAGGATCAGTGCCACCGTGCCACCGGAGACACCGGGAACGGTGTCGGCAACGCCCATGAAAAAGCCTCGCACCACGTTGAGCAAATCTTGCTTGCCCGAGTTCGCTAAGACAGATGCCGCATCGGCGGAATCGGCAGAATCAGTAACATCGTTCACGTGGGGCGCATTCATTCAAAAGCGAAGAATCAAGTTGGAAAAGCTCGGAGAAGGTCACCGATCGCGGCGCAAAATTCAAGCGAGCTGGAGGATACTAGCTTTGGTTGAAAATTTTGATTCCAGTTTGCTGAGTGACTCGCCGTGCCCGAGATGATTCGCGTCGCCATTTTGGCCGTTGTCCAGGGCATCGCCGAGTTCTTGCCCATTAGCTCATCAGGGCACTTGGTCGTGCTCGGAAATCTTCTGCAACGCTTTACCAGCTCGCCGGTTCTTAAAGAAACGGTGACGCTGGAAATCATTCTGCATGCGGGAACGTTGGGAAGCATTCTGGTGGTTTATGCCGGGCGCATTTGGCAACTACTCAGCCGAGATCGACGTGTCATTGGTGTGCTGGTGGTGGGAACCCTTCCGGCGGTTCTGGTTGGGCTGACGATCAAGACGCAGTTCTCTCACATTCTGAAATCACCGCTGCTGGCCGGCGCGATGTTGATTGTGACTGGTTTGATGTTGATCGTCCTTGGACGTTTGAAGCCCAACGACGGCAAATATGTGCAGCTGACGCCATGGAAAGCACTCGCCATTGGTTGTTTTCAAGCGTTTGCGATCTTGCCAGGGATCAGTCGCAGCGGGTCGACGATTTTGGGTGGACGTTGGATGGGATTGGGTCGCGATGATTCGGTCACGTTTTCATTTCTTTTGGCCATTCCCGCGATCTGCGGGGCGACGGTGCTCGCCATCAAAGATCTGGTCGAGCAAGGAGGGGGCGGTGAATCGCTTTCGGTGTTGTTGATCGGTGCGGGCATCGCATTCGCGGTGGGGATCCTAGCACTGAAGTGGCTGATTCGATGGAGCCGCGAGGATCGACTGCATTGGTTCGCATTTTGGTGCATCCCGGTCGGGTTGCTCGTTTGCTTCTTCGCTGCGTGAGCCAACCCGTCATTGGGCAAAATCTCAACGGGTTTGACCAAAACAGGGGCTCAAACCGAATTGAGCAAACGTATAGTGCGGCAGCAAATCGACACCTAATTTCTCCCTAAGGTGCCGCGGACAATTTCGATTTTTTTGTTCGTGAACACGATTGCGAAATGGTCAACCGGTTCACGAAGCCATGAGATGACAAAGCCGAAACTCACCGATCGTCAACGAGCAGTCTACGATCTCATTCAACAGCTGATACGCTCACGAGGTTACGGGCCAACGGTGCGCGAGATCGGTGAGCAGTTTGGAATCAAGAGTCCCAATGGCGTGATGTGCCATTTGCGGGCACTGGAAAAGAAAGGGCTGATCAACCGTCGCGCTAACAAATCCCGCGCGATCGAGTTGACCGGCGAACATTCTCATTCGGTGACCGGATTGCCGTGGGCGGGAATCGTCACCGAAACGGGTCGCGAAATTGATTTGGCCTCAACAGATGTGGTGGACCTGGGAAAGTCGCTTGCTAGCGAATCTCGACTGGTCATCCAAGTTTCGGGCGACAGCCTGATCAGACGCGGCATACGCGATGGTGACTACGTTGTGATTGATCAGCAGCAAACGGCAAGCGACGGTGATTTGGCGCTCGTTCGCTTGCAGGATCGAGGCCATGTGCTGCGGTACTATCATCACGAAAATGGTCATGTCGTGCTCAAGTCAGCCAACGATGCGATCGCACCGATCCATCTGGAAACGGCTGATATCGACGGCGTTGCCGTGGCGACCGTCCGGCTCAGTCTCAATCGAGAAGCATGACCGGCATCGTGTCGACAATGCATCACGATTGAGGATCGATGCGAAGGGACGTGCCCTGACTGAGACGTACCCTGACTGGCCTGCCGAGGCGGATCTCGGGGCCGATTGGACATTAGGCGATTCACCCAATCGTTGTGTTGCCAACGTTGTTGTCCCAGTCGTCTCGGCTTGCTGATCTGTATGCCCGCCAGCCCACAATCGGTTCGCGAAACACTACGGTGTTGGTTCGAACGGCATGCCGATGATCTATTCGTCTTCATCCATCAACGAATCGGTCGCGCAGATGTGTCTGAGGATCTAGTCCAAGAGACGTTTGTTGCTGCGGCCAGATGGCTGGAAAAGGGAGAACCCGTTGAGACGCCGATGGCGTTGCTGCAGACGATCGCCCGGCGTCGCCTGGTCGATTATTTCCGCAATGAGCGACGTCGCGAGAACGCGATCGCCGAATTGAATAAAGTAAAGCACTGCGAGTTTTCCCAATCGCTCAACGATCCGGACTTATTACGTTGCGATCCAGAACATTTGCGAAGTGCGATCGATCGGTGTGTTCAACAACTTTCACCCACCATGCGTCAAGTTTTTCGATTGCGGGTGATCCAGCAATGTGAGCCGAAGGAGGTAGCCGATCTGTTGGATATCAATCAAAACTCCGTCGCCGCACGGCTTTATCGCGCCAGAATGGCAGTACGAGATTGCTTGAAACGAACGTTTGAGGATGAATCCCCAAGGTCGACGACCGACAACAGCTGATGGCCCAATATCAGAGATGACGCATCAGAGATGACGCTGTATTCAAAAATCAAACGCATTCTCACGCTGCCTTGTGATGAGCATCAACGATTGCAGTCCGCCCGCATGGACGGCCCGCTGTCACCGTCTGAGCGATTGGCAATGTGGGGCCACTACGTCGTTTGCAAACCCTGTCGACGGCTCGTTGCGGAAATGGATCGCATCGATCGCGTCGCGAGCGAGCGAATGGCGAACCAGCCGGAGTTGAGTCCGGCGGCTCGGTCTCGTTTGAGCCAACGACTCTTTGGCGACGCTTCGGACGGATTGATCACCGATGACGCAGGGATTTCAAAAGGGAACCCCGAAGAAACTTAAGCGTTTTTTTCAAATTTCGCGTCATCGGCCAAAGCTCAGATCGACGTGGTTGTAACGGATCGTTCTGCGATCGCGAGTTGTCACGTTGACGGCTCGGTCATCCGCGTCTCCTTTGCTCTGAGCTTTCTTCGATGAAGCGCGTCTGTTTTTCCACTGCATTGACACTTTGTTTGTCCTGTTTTTCACTGCCAAGCCAATCCCACGGGCAAGAAATCCGTGTTCGGGTTGAGAACACGGGAGCGGTGGGCGGTACCGCCGTGGCACCCGTTTTCCTGGGTGTTCACGACGGCACATTCAATCTGTTCACGGGTGGTCAAGCGGCATCGAGCAACCTTCAAACCCTTGCAGAGCT
Organism: Planctomycetota bacterium; assembly: GCA_039028015.1. Classification (GTDB taxonomy): domain Bacteria; phylum Planctomycetota; class Planctomycetia; order Pirellulales; family Pirellulaceae; genus Rhodopirellula. The sequence goes on along the minus strand of JBCCJB010000086.1, from coordinate 5,095 downwards.
CGGTGGTATTGGTGGCGTGATCACAGATTTCGAAAACGCCGGATTTGATGCCAGCGGCATTCAAGCACCACTTGCCCCGGGCGATTTTGGCGAAGTCGATTTCACGATCGATGCCAGTTCGCTCAGCAACAATCCTCGATTGCTGGTCGCAACGATGCTGTTGCCTTCCAACGATTGGTTCTTGAGCAGCGAGAACACCGGTGGAACCGACTCCGGTGGTTTCGACCTGTCCGGATTGCAGGTCGGGGAGACGCGCGTCTTCACACTCGATCGTCTTTATGATGCGGGCTCGGAGGCGGAGGACTTTGCGTTTTCGCCGGGCAACCCATTTATCGGTCTTCCTCCGGGCGATGCTGCCGGTGGCAATCCGGGATCGGGTGCTGTATCGTTCTTGGGTACGGTGGGGCCCGGCGGAACCACCACAGCCTCATTCGCTGATTTTGACAGCAATCCTGGTGGCGTCACCGCAAGCTTCTCACCCCTGACGATCACCGTCACCGCCGTCCCCGAACCCGGAAGCATTTTGGCGTGCGGAGTAGTGGCAGCCGGGCTGTGTTTCCGTCGACGACGTCGATGATCGGTTGACGCCTCGTGTGCGGCCATTCCGGTTGGAAACGGTCCGTGGAATTCATTGCGGACACTTAGACCTGCCCGGTTTGTGCCGCGCCGAAGTTCTTGATTGACCGATGGCGTTTACGATATTCACGTGGTGACTGGTCGTGAGTTTTACGAAATTGGCGACTGAAGTAGTTGCTGTCGGAAAACCCAACATCGAACGCTATGTCGGTGATGCTGCGATCCGTGCTTCGCAGCAGCCGGCTCGCTTCGTCGATTCGCAGGCCAATCAAATAGTTGATCGGCGATGTACCCATCGCCGCTTCAAACATGCGGATGTAGTTGGATCGAGACATGCCCGACATGGCGACTAGCTCCGCGAGCGCGATTGTTTGGGACACATTGCGTCTCATATGAGAAATGGTTTCCCCGACGCGAACCAGTGACTTGCTTGTTGGGTTGAGAGATTCGCTATAGCAACGCGACAGAAACGTAACGAGTTCCAACATGGTGGCGATTGCCATGACCTCAAAACCTGGCTTCCGTGCAGTGAGCTCGTCATCAAGCTTATCAACCAATCGAAGCGTTTCGTCGATCTCGATTGGTTCGAGTTGCAATCGACTGGTGAATTGATGCCGACTTCGCCAAGCCGGCTCGAGTGTGAACAACGCGTGGTATCCCGAGAGTGACTGCAAGTCGCCAAGCGACATGGGGAGCTCGGTTGGATCAAACAGAATGTTGATCAAACTCAGCTGATCCATGTTCAAGTAATCGTGGGGACGGTCCCCACCAATCACAAACGTGTCTCCCATCCGAAGTTCGTAGCTGTCTTCGCCCGTAATGTGCACGCCGGCTCCACCCGTGATGATCACGATTTCTGAGAACTCGTGGCAGTGCAGACCAAACGGCTGCTGTGGATCGCGACGCTCAACGACGACCGGAAATCCGTCGTGATGAAACCAGTCCTGCTTTCGAAGTATTTTCATTCGGCGATGACGGCGTAACGACGCCCGATTGCCCTTCGGGAGATCTTATTGGCGAGGCTAACCACAAAGAAACCAACCCAGCGTGAGACTATCGTGCTAGTTTTTGGTTCGATCGTCAAGGTTTTCGCACGGTCGTGATTCTAGGCTTGCACTTCAATCGACTGGTCGCACGATTGAACGTTGCCTTCAGGACACAGAAACATGAGCCACGAAAACCGAGTTCACGCCGCGTTTGAACTGGCCGTGGAACAGTATCAGGCTCAGGGCGTCGACGTGACTGCAGCGCTCGAACAGCTGTCGAAAGTCGCGATATCGGTCCATTGCTGGCAAGGCGACGACGTGACTGGGTTTGAGGGAGATTCAAGAACGCTCGGTGACGGACTCGCTGTCACGGGCAATCACCCCGGACGGGCACGAACGGCTGACGAACTCCGCAGCGATCTTGAAATGGCCTATTCGTTGATTCCGGGAAAGCACCGGCTCAACCTTCACGCTCTTTATGGCGAGTTTGATGGGCCTGTTGATCGTGACGAGATCGACGTTGGACACTTCCAAGGCTGGATGGATTGGTCGCGAGACCAAAACGTCGATTTGGACTTCAACCCCAGCTACTTCTCTCATCCCAAAGCCTCGGATGGGTTCACACTGGCACACGCCGATTCAGGAATTCGTCAGTTCTGGATCGATCACGGAATCGCTTGCCGCAAGATTGCCGCCGCCATGGGCAAATCACAGGGCAATGCCTGTGTGAACAACTTCTGGGTTCCCGATGGTTACAAGGACACGCCGGCAAGTCGTAAAGCGCCTCGCGAGCGGTTGGCAAGTTCACTCGATGCGATCTTCGATGAAGACCTACCCAGCGATCAGACGCTGGATGCGGTCGAGTGCAAGTTGTTCGGCATTGGCAGCGAGAGCTATGTCGTCGGCTCTCATGAGTTCTATATGGGATACGCGATCTCCCGAAACAAAGTGCTTTGTTTGGATGCGGGACACTTCCATCCCACCGAGGTGATCTCCGACAAGATTTCGTCAGTACTGATGTATGTGCCGGAGTTGTTGCTGCACGTCAGCCGAGGCGTCCGCTGGGACAGCGATCATGTCGTGACCTACAGCGACGAGTTGCAAGCGATCATGCAAGAAATCGTTCGTGGAGCTTTTCTTGACCGAATCCACATTGGCTTGGACTTTTTCGATGCCAGCATCAATCGTATCGCCGCGTGGGCGATCGGCACTCGCAACGTTCTCAAAGCTTTGCTCGCTGCTTTGTTGGAACCATCGCAACAACTACAGCAGCTCGAGCGCCACGGTGACTTAACCGGTCGGCTCGCGCTCATGGAAGAACAAAAGACAATGCCACTCGGTGCAGTTTGGAATCAATATTGTCAAATCTCGGATGTCCCCGTCGGTGCCGAGTGGCTCACGCGAGTACGCCAGTACGAAGAATCCGTCCAGTCGTTGCGTCAACTTGAACCCACCGTTGCGTAGAAATGATTCGCACGATTGTTTCTAGCTGGACAACGCCACTTTGGATGAAAAACACCGTGATATATAGCACTACCGAGCGTATTAGCCGTCTTGGCGCTAGCCACGGTTTAGCTCGAGAAAACCGCGGCAACCGCCGGCCGGCTAATCCAAAGTGACGCTGTCCAGCTAGAAGCTAATCCCAATTACAGGACCGAATCAGAGAGATTGATGAACGAAGACAATTCAAATTCAGGCGGAGAATTTGAACGCGAGCCGGTGCCCGACTCAGCGCTGCTAGGGAGCGGCAAGTTCTGGGGCATGTACGCGGGCGAGCATGCCGCGGGTACCGAGTTCATGATTGGCCCGCTGTTCCTGGCGGCCGGTGCGAGCTTGTCCGATCTGATCTTGGGACTGCTTCTTGGGAACATGCTCGCCGTTCTGACATGGCGGTTTCTGGTCGTTCCCATCGCGATGGCAAAGCGTTTAACGCTGTACTATCAACTGGAAAGGATCTCGGGCGGGGCGCTCGTCAAGCTCTACAACTTTGTCAACGGATTGTTGTTCTGCTTTCTTGCGGGTGCCATGGTCACGGTCTCAGCTTCGGCCGTGGGCATTCCATTTGGAATCACGTTCGACGTGCCCGACAACATGTTTGGCCTGAGCAATCCTTCTTTCACCGGCTTGGTCGTGCTCGTTGGCGTGGTCATCGCGGCGGTTGCCGCCGGTGGTTACGAACGTGTGGCGAAATTCGCCAACATCGCTGCGCCGTGGATGATCGCCGTGTTTGCCGCTTGCGGGATTGTGTCGCTCGCCCGAATGGAAGTCGCAAGCGTGTCCGCAATCTCCGAAGGCGAGTTCTGGCAGGACGCCATTGCCTTTGTGCAAGAGAAGAACGGTCCCGGTGAATTCACATTCTGGCAGATCGTCGTGTTCGCCTGGCTGTGCAATGGAGCCATGCACTTTGGCATGTCCGATCTGACCATTTTTCGTTTTGCTCGAAGCAAAGCCTCCGGTTGGGCACCTTCGATCGGGATGTTTTTAGGTCATTACATGGCATGGATCTCCGCGGCACTATTGATGGCCGCGTTGATTAAGCTTCAGCCTGAGCTTGCGGTCACCGATGACGGCAAGGTCGTTGCCAACCCAGGCCTGCTTGCTTTTCAGTCAGTCGGTTGGACTGGCATCATCTGCGTGGTCATTGCCGGCTGGACGACCGCGAATCCAACGATCTATCGCGCCGGTTTGGCCTTCCAAGGAGTGCTGCCCAAGACTTCTCGCATGGCGATGACGTTGGTGGCGGGTACGGTGGCGACGATTGCCGGAGCCTTCCCCAATCTGTCCGCTCAGCTGCTTGGGTTTGTTGGAACCTATGGAACTGTTCTTGGCCCAATGGGTGCGGTCATCTTTGTCGACTTCTATCTAATGAGGCGATTCGGACTGCAAAACGAATACGCATGGCACACCGGGTCGCCAGTCAACATCAGCGTCTTAATTGCTTGGTTGCTGCCGGTCATCGTTGGTCTCTACCTAATCCTTTGGCAGGGTCTTTTCGCTGTGTATGCCGTCATACCGTGCTGGATCACCTGTGGTCTGATTTATCTGGTGTTGAGCAAACTCACCCAGAACGACAACTCGATTCAAACGATCGCTTAATCCCGCAAACGGATTCATTCTATGAACATAAGCGTCAAGGTCGTCTCGCTGATCACTCTCGGTTTGGTCATCGTACCTTCCGTGTTGCAATTCCTTGGAATGATGGAACTCGACACGGTCAAGCTTACGGCGTTGATCGGCACGATCGGATGGTTCGTCGCCACACCGATCTGGATGGGGCGTGAATCGTCTGTCGACTCGCAAGAGGTCAAAACTTGATTCGATTTGGTAATCCATGCATGCCATCAACTAGGGTCTTGAAGTGATCTCATCTGATCTCCGCACAAAATTGATCACTGTCATAAACACTGTCACCAACCAGAAGCTACACGGTGCAATCAGCAATCAGTGTGCAATCAGCAATCAGCTAATTCGCTTTGCAGAAACAATGACGTTCACCACCAGTTAATTCTTACTTGACGATAGTGCCGTATTCG
>JBCCJB010000085.1:0-12373 GCA_039028015.1 Planctomycetota bacterium | reverse complement strand
CTCCGGCTCTTGCCGGGCCTGAACGCTGACGAAACCGTCAATTTTGTGCTCTTGAGCAACTTCAAGCAGTTGCGATCCCAGAAAATCCTGTTTTAGGACCGCCATGGAGTCGCTGATCCACGGGTAATCCGCGGGATCGTATCTCCAGAGGTGGTGGTGCGAGTCAATACGCATGGTTTGGGTTGCTGGATTGTTGGGGGGCAAGGAAGATAGCGGTTCGTGTCCCGGGAAAATCGGGATTCATTCGGCACCAAACCACCCTGTGATGCGACGCGATGTTACAAGCCACGACGACCGGTCAACAACTCGCCGAGCTGATCCGCGAGCGAATTTTGCTGCTTGATGGTGCCATGGGCACCATGATCCAGCGGCTCAAGCTGGATGAGGCAGCCGTCCGTGGTGATCGATTTGCGGACCACCACAAAGATTTGAAGAACTTTTCAGACATTCTGTGTCTGACTCATCCCGACAAGATCACCGGTATTCACGACGCTTATTTCGAAGCTGGCAGCGACATTGTCGAAACCAATTCGTTTGGTGCCAGCCCCGTCGGAATGGTCGAGTTTGACCTGCCTTTAGATCTGGTCGACGAGATCAACATTGCTGCGGTCCGCTGCGCCCGCGAGGCAGCTGATCGCTGGACGGAACGGACGCCCGATAAGCCACGGTTCGTGGCCGGCTCGATCGGACCGACAACGCGTCAGCTTGCCATCAGCACTCAGGTGGATGATCCCGCGCACCGCGCGACGACATTCCAGGAGATGCGGGATAGCTACCGCGCTCAAGTGGAGTCATTGGTCAACGCGGGCGTCGATATCTTGCTGCCCGAAACAGCAATCGACACGTTGAACTTGAAATCGTGCTTGTTCGCCATTCAGGATTTCTTTGATGCCGGTGGGCGCAAGGTGCCCGTGATGGTTTCCGGGACGTTTGACAAGGGTGGACGCACGTTTGTCTCCGGGCAAAGCGTGGAAGCCTTTGTTACGTCGCTGGCTCACTTCCCGATGCTTTCGATCGGAATGAACTGTGCCCTCGGGCCGGACGTGATGCGACCGCACTTGGAAGAGATGTCCAACGCGACAGGCACACCGATTTCTTGTCATCCCAATGCGGGTTTGCCCAATGACATGGGTCAATTCGATTTGGGCCCCAAAGCGATGGCTGACATCGTTGGCGATTATGCCGACAACGGCTGGGTCAACATCTTGGGTGGCTGTTGTGGCACGACGCCCGAGCATATCGCCGCGTTCGCCGAGCGAATTTCAGGAAAGAAGCCCAAGCAGGAATCGACGGGCCCCGTGTGGACGCGATTGTCGGGTCAGTTGCCGATGGTCATGCGACCCGAGATTCCATTCACGATGATTGGCGAACGGACCAACGTGACCGGCAGTCGCAAGTTTGCCCGTTTGATTCGCGAGGAAAACTACGACGAAGCCGTCGAAATCGCTCGCGAGCAAGTCGAAAACGGTGCCATGATCATCGATGTCAACTTCGATGATGCGTTGCTTGATGGCGTTGAAGCGATGACTCGGTTTTTGCGTTTGATCAGCGGCGACGATGTTGCGGCGGCGGTGCCGGTGATGATCGACAGTTCGCGCTGGGAAGTCATCGAGGCTGGATTGCAGAACGTTCAGGGCAAAGCCATCGTCAACTCGATTTCATTGAAGGGTGGCGAAGCTGAATTTCTGCGTCAGGCGGGATTGGTTCGTCAGTACGGAGCGGCCGCTGTCGTGATGGCATTCGATGAGCAAGGTCAAGCCGCAACTGAAGACGATAAGGTTCGCATCTGCAAACGAGCTTACGACTTGCTGACCAGCGAGTTGGACTTTCCACCCGAGGACATCATCTTCGACCCCAATATCCTGACGGTCGCCACGGGAATTGAAGAGCATGACAACTACGCGGTCGACTTCATTGAAGCGGTTCGCCGTATCAAGACGGAATGTCCCGGTGCAAAGACAAGCGGTGGTGTCTCGAACATCAGTTTCAGTTTCCGAGGCAACGATCGCGTGCGGGAGGCAATGCACAGCGCGTTCCTGTATCACGCGGTTGCGGCTGGTCTGGACATGGGCATCGTCAATGCCGGGCAGCTCGAGATTTATGAGCAAATTCCAAAGGATTTGCTCGAGCACGTTGAGGACGTGTTGCTTAACCGTCGCAGCGATGCAACTGATCGCATGCTGGACTTTGCTGAAACGGTCAAGGGAAATGGAAAGAAGAAGGCCGGCGAAGATCTATCATGGCGACAGCAGCCGATTGAAAAACGGATGGAGCATGCGCTGATCAAAGGGATCGACAAATTCATCGTCGAAGACACCGAAGAGGCTCGCCAGCACTACGACCGATGCCTGCAAATCATCGAAGGCCCATTGATGGATGGGATGCAGATCGTTGGTGACCTCTTTGGCGAAGGCAAAATGTTTTTGCCGCAGGTGGTCAAGTCGGCACGGGTGATGAAGAAGGCCGTGGCGTACCTGGAACCGTTCATGGAACAGGAAAAGAAGGATGCGGGGCTGGAAGGTGCCAGCGCACGCGGGACCTTCTTAATCGCTACCGTCAAAGGCGATGTGCACGACATTGGCAAGAACATCGTTGGGGTGGTGTTGCAGTGCAACAATTACAAGGTCGTGGACCTGGGCGTGATGGTGGATTGCGACACGATCCTGGATGAAGCGGTCAAGCAGTCAGCCGATATGATCGGGCTTTCGGGTTTGATCACCCCGAGTTTGGATGAGATGGTTCATGTGGCCCGTGAGATGAATCGTCGTGAAATGACGATGCCGCTTTTGATTGGCGGCGCCACCACAAGTGCGAAACACACCGCGGTCAAGATTGCACCGGTGACAAGCTCACCCGTGTTGCACGTGCTTGATGCCAGTCGCAGCGTTGGTGTGGTGGAACGCTTGATCAGCAAAGATTTGAGAGATGACTTCCTGGCTCAGAATGCCGAACTCCAGACAAAGCTGGTGAGCAGTTATCAGGACCGTCAGGTCAAGTTGGTTCCATATCAACATGCTCTTGAAAATCGATTTGAAACCGACTGGGATACGGTATCGATTGATCGACCTAAGTTTACCGGTGTGAAAGCGCTGGATCGATTTCCTCTTTCGACACTTCGCGAATTCATCGATTGGACGCCCTACTTCATGACTTGGGAACTCAAGGGTCGGTTTCCACGCATCTTTGATGACAAGGTGGTCGGCACGGTCGCACGTGAGGTGTACGACAACGCCAACAAAATGCTCGACAAGATGATCGATGAAGATCTCGTGCAAGCACGTGGGGCATACGGTTTCTTTCCCGCGGCCAGCGACGGTGACGACATCGTGTTGTATGCAGATGAATCACGGACGACGGAAAAGACTCGGTTTCATTGCTTACGTCAGCAGTGGGAGCGACGCGGCCAGAAAGACTATCGCTCGCTAGCCGACTACGTCGCTCCCATCGATTCCGGACGCGAGGATTACATCGGCGGCTTTGTGGTGACGGCTGGTGTCGGCGCTCATGAATTGGCGGAACGTTTCAAGCGAGAACTCGATGATGAATCCGCCATCACGGTTCAGGCCGTTGCGGATCGTTGCGCTGAAGCGTTCGCCGAATGCCTCCATCGCCAAGCCCGAATGGATTGGGGATTCGGTGTCGATGAAAATCTAGATAACGAGCAATTGATCGCGGAAAAGTATCGTGGCATCCGGCCGGCCGCTGGTTATCCCGCGTGTCCCGATCACACCGAAAAACGAACGCTGTTCGATCTGCTTGAAGCCGAAAAGAACACGGGTGTGGAACTGACGAGCAGCTATGCCATGACGCCGGCGGCAAGCGTGTCAGGTTTGTACTTTGCACATCCTGAGGCCCGTTACTTCGCCGTCAATCGGATCATGAAGGATCAGGTTGAAGACTATGCCAAGCGAAAGGGTCAACCGATCGAAGAGATCGAACGTTGGTTGGCACCCAATCTGGCGTACGAGCCCTGAGGACCACGAGCCCTCAGAATTTCTGGCCCTGAGGATGCTGCGACCGAATTTCAAGCGGTCCGCTTGAACGCTGTAGAATGGGATTCGATTTGGTTTTGATTTTGCATCTCGTCCAGTTGAGCGCAGACATGCTGGACATCAACGAATCCCATGGCGGCGGTTCCAGTGATCTTCCTGCCGCTTATTTGTCGACCGCAGAGCACATTGCGATCGTAGGGTCCGGTCCGGATGGCTGAGGTGGCACCGTAGATCGCGATGGTCGATGTGTCCGCCGCCACGGCCAAATGAAGCGGCGTGCTATCTCCAGCAACAACCACATCGGCGATCTGAGTGAGCGCCGCCATGCTGCTAAATGTGGTTGGCGGTGCCAGTTGGGCTGCATCTTGGCTCAATGAGACGATTTGTTCGGCACGCAATCGATCTTCAAATGTGCTCCATGTCACCAACGTTTGATAACCGTAACGATCTCGAGCATAACGAGCCGTCGACGCAAATCGATCCGAGGGCCACACCGCCGTCGCAGTCACACCGCCACTATGCATCATCATCAGTGGCTGCGGTGGGAGCGTGGCGCGAATTTGATGTGACCAGTGTTCGGCGGACTCGGTGAAGAACCGCGGCCACCGTACCGGTGGCGATGCGATTTCGAGAGACGTCAATAATTCGAGCTGACGATCGGTAAAGTGCCGCATGACCGCGGGTATTGATTCGCCAACACAGCATTCGCGGGCGACGCGAATTCCGGCGGATACGCGACGCGGTATGATTCCGCGGGTGTATGTTCGATTCGGTGGTGCGGCTAAACAAACGTGTCGGCCCGGACATGTCAGTCGGAGCAGCCACGATATCAGCCGCAGGCCGCGTGACGTGGTCGCCTCGCCGTAAAGGATGTGTGGGATGGAGTCGCTGCTGATATGCCGTCGCAACGACCAAGTCTGTTCGATCACCGACGCGGGGTTGGGCTGAGTCGGCACGGTCCAAGTTTCGTCAGCAATGTCATCGTTATCGATCACATGCCGCGTGTCTTCCGATACCAGCCAGATGAGATGTGCGTCCGGACGCTGTTTTCGGATTGCCATTGCAACGGGCGTCGTCATCAGGACTTCGTCGACCGAGCCGAATTGAACGACTAAGATGGCGTCACTGGTCGCGGTCATGAGGGGTCTCGCTTGGAGTGCGCTTCGCCTGATTGCTTCAGCATGTTGCACCAGCCTCTGGGTGGACGGATTTCAGGCGAGTAACGAAAGGACGCATCGACTCCGAAGATCTGCGCATGACAGATCGGGGATCAGCAGGCATCGAACGCTTTGAGCTGCTTTTAGATCATCAAACCGATCGGAATCCAGATGGATTTGAGCACGCGTCGGGAAACGGCTGCCGATGGTTTTGTGGGATGTTCATGAGCGGATTCCAACTGCGTCCCACATTTGTTGTGCCGCTCGATGTTTCTCGACACGAGGCAATGCGTCGATTGCAGCGAACTGCGACCACCCAAATCACCGATCGAACGGACGCGATTCGATTTGTGATGAAGGGTGAGTACGGCGAACTGCACCTGCCGTCAGATCAAATTCGATTATGGTCGCCGCAGCTTTCGATTTCGATCAATGACGATGAACCTCCCACATTCGGAACGGACACATCGACAAAGTGCCGATTGCACGGTCGATTTGTACCCCGCTTCCATGTGTGGTCAGCGGTTTGGGCGGTTTATCTCATGATGGCAACCATGGTTTTCTTTTCACTCATCGTTGCAGCGTCGCAAGCAATGATGGGGTGGGCCATGTCCGGTCTTTGGATCGCCGCTACCGCGCTGATGACGATCCTCGCCTTGAACGTGTCGGCTCGATTGGGGCAACGTTGGTCAGCGGATCAAATGCGAACGCTTCGGCATCGACTCGACGAGTTACTGCAGGAGCACGCCTTGGTCGACGCTATTGTGTCGCGTTCGCAATGATGCTGGTGTCTTCCAGCACAAGAAAATGACCATGATCGCTGGTCACGATGATCAACGTGTCATCCCAGGCGTCAGCCGCTTCGACCCAATCGGTTGCGGCCGTGAAGGCATCGGCACCCGAGATCACCGCACCGATGCTGTTGTCGATGTTGTTGGCATGGTTGGCCCAATCCACATCGCCCGCTTCGACCAACAGCCAGAATCGCGAGGCTTGTGCTGGTGAAACGTCTTGATCGTCGGTTGTTGCTGGAGCCGAGAGTACCGCGAGGGCAGATTCAGTCATCTCCGCAAGCGTTGGGTTTTCCGACAGGTCAGCTTCGCTGTACTGCTCCGCACCTCGCACATCGAATGTGGGTTGGTAGTCACCATCGGCGGTGCGAAATGGAAGGTGACCTCCTTTGACGCCAAATAGTCCCAGCAGTCGTTTGCCGGATTCGATCGCCGTTTGGGTGGCTTCGTGCAACACGTCCACGCCGGTTCGTCCTTTGATGCGAGTGGCAAAGACATAGCGATCTTTGGCGTGCTCAACGTCGGATTCATGAAGATAGGTATTGCCGGCCAAGAAGTTCTGACCTTGAAGATCGGGTTTTCCTGAACCTTCACCAAAACCGCCTCCTAAAACGACATCCAAACCTGGAAGCGGACTGCTGCGATGAGATGATGATGGAACCCCAATCATATCGCGTGAGATATCCTGATAGTCTTTGCGTGTCACGTTGTTGGCATAAGCCGATGCTGGTGTGGCGTGTGAAACGGGAACACTCGTGACGATTCCCACGCGAAAGCCATTGGCTTGAAGTTCACGAGCGATCGGTTCAACGTGTTTGCCTGTCACATCGACATTAATCGCACCGTTGTAGGTCTTGATGCCTGCGAAGAGGCTTGTTGCCGACGCCGCCGAGTCCGTCACCTCATGCCGCAATTCGCGATCCAGCCCGATGGGATAACGACTTTCGGTTGGTTCCTGCCATGGCATCGGGCCGGCGCGTTGAGCATTGAATCCGCCGGTGATCTCATTGCGAGGTTGGATGGTTTGCGAATCAATATCGGGTTTGGCACCACCTGCAGCCGGCGAGGTTACGACAAAGGCAAAGTCCGTGACGGTCTTGCGATAGTCTTGAAATGACAGGCCGCTTCCCCGACCTGAGTTGTATTGATCGCGACCGGTGTGATAGATCGCGGCGGCGCGCGTGGTTTGCCAATCCATGCCATCAAAGACAAATACGATCACGTGGCGTTTGCCGTTGCGGATGGCCAACTGCATCAAGTCGTGAACTTGAGTTTGATCATAGTAAGTGGCTTCGGTGTCGAGCGTTTGCGGCGGAACCTCTCCATAAAGCGTTTCCAGTCGCAGGTTGCTGGCATAGGGGCTTCCCGCTTCCCGCCACGATCCCAGTGACATTCCAAAGGTGTAAACCGGGATCAAACGATTGCTGTGGTTGTTCCACGTGCTGTAGCGGCCGGGCTGGTTTCCCCAGCGACCAAACGCGGCGGATTGGTTACGGACACCATTGCTCTGCAAGTCACGCATGGCGTCGGTCGGATCTTCCGGCGTGTTCCGTCTGGCAAGCGTCGTGTCGTCCTCACGCTGCACGGCTGAGTCAATCGCGACGCCAGCCTCGTCCGCGTTGGCGACGAAAGGTATCGCCAAAAAGACAACCAAAGGGAACAGGCGGGTGAGCAACATGCCAGAAATGACCAAACGCGAGCTTCATGATTAAAGCGATCCAAGTCGATCGCAGTGTAACCACGCCATTTGGAAATTAAACCTCAACGAAACGATGTCGGCGAAGCGTGTCGAGTGTGTTTCGAAATCAGAAGGCGCATTCCTTCAGCGCCGACAGCAAGGTGCTAATGTTGCGTTGAGTGGCATTGTGACCCATTAGTCCGATACGCCAGGCCTTGCCGGCAAACACACCCAGACCGCCCCCAATCTCGATGTCGTATTCCTGTAGCAAGCGTTTCCGAACGGCAGCGTCGTCGATGGAATCGGGAAAAGCAACGCAGTTGAGCGTGCACAATGAGTTTCGTGGTATGTAACACAGACCCAGTGCTTCCAGCCCTTCACGAAGCATCTCATGCATTGCCTTATGCCTCGCGATCCGCTGTGGTAGGCCTTCTTCCATCACAATCAACAGGGCCTCTCGGAGCGCGTAGATCATATTAATCGGAGCAGTATGGTGATAAGCACGTCCGCCACCACCTGTGTAGTAGTTCTTTAGCATGGTGACGTCGAGATACCAGCTCTGTGGTGGCGTCTTGCGGGCTTCGATCCGTTCCAAGGCACGCGGTGAAAATGAAACCGGCGAGAGCCCTGGAGGGCAAGAGAGGCATTTTTGTGTGCCTGAGTAAATGGCATCAATATTCCAATCATCGACTTTCAGTTCATGACCGGCCAGTGAGGTGACGGAATCCACAGCCAGTAACATGCCCGCGTCGTGAACGATTTTGGAAATCGACTCGATCGGCTGATGAGCGCCGGTTGAGGTCTCAGCATGCACAATCCCCAGTATTTTCGCTTTGGGATGTTGCTGCACGACCTCGCCGATTTGTTCGTCCGTGAACGTCTCACCCCAGGGAACTTCCACGGTGTGAACGGTCGCCCCCGCCCGTGTCATGTTGTCTTTCATCCGTCCGCCAAAGACACCATTAATGCAGACAATGACCTCATCGCCGGGTTCGACAAGGTTGACGATGATGGTTTCCATCCCCGCCATCCCGGTGCCCGACACGGGAAACGTCAACGCGTTCTCAGTTTGATAGACCTGACGGATGAGATCACATGTTTCGTCCATGTAATCGATGTATTGGGGATCAAGGTGCCCCAGCGTGGGTGATCCCATGGCGCGTAGGATTCGGTCCGGCACGGTACTTGGTCCAGGACCCATCAGGATTCGTTCGCGCGGGTTCAGCGGAGCGGGCATTTGGGTTGGTGAGGCCATCGCCATGGAGACGTCCTTTTTTCAATCACTAAGTCGTATTGTTGGTAGCGCGTCACCTTAACCGAAACCGTGTTGGCTTTCGCGGGGACATCATGACGGGGTACGATCTCATTTAATCACGTCGCCCCCGTAAATCGTTATGAAAGGATTGAGTTAGTGACCTTCGCCACGCGATTAAATGCGGCCATTGTTCGCAAGCGGTCCATGACCTGTGTTGGTTTGGATCCGCGACGCGATTCATTGCCAGCCGGCATTCGCGACGCGGTTGCGAGCAACACACCTGACGAATGGGCCGCCGCCTACACGACATTTTGCTGTGGTGTGATTGATGTCGTGGCTGATCTGGTTCCTTGTGTGAAGCCCCAAGTCGCGTTCTTTGAGCAGTTGGGGCCGGCCGGGTCGATCTCGTTGGGGCAGGTTATCGAACATGCGTCGCGTGCTGGTCTTCAAGTGATCATTGATGCCAAACGCAACGACATTGGCAGCACAGCGGAGGCCTACGCGGATGCCTATCTCGGATCACATCGCGCGGTAGCGGACCATCGAAGCGTATGGGGCGGAGATGCTTTGACGGTCAGCCCGTATTTGGGTGGCGACAGTCTGCAACCGTTTGTCGATGTGTGTGACCGTCGGGCTGCCGGTATTTTTGTGCTCGTCAAGACATCGAACCCCGGCGGTGGTGATTTTCAAGATCGTTTGATTGGCGATCGACCGCTCTATGGTCATGTTGCCGACATGATCACTACGTTCAACCAGTCGCGCAGGGACTCCGACGGCTATGGTCCTGTGGGTGCGGTGGTCGGAGCGACCTACCCGGAACAACTAATGACGTTGCGGGCGACATTGCCGTCCAGCATCTTGCTGGTGCCGGGGTTTGGTGCTCAAGGCGGCTCAGCGGATGATGTGAAAGCGGCTCGCGATGACAATGGGGTCGGTGCGATTGTGAATAGTTCGCGACACATTATCTTCGCCCACACGCGGCCCGAGTATGCGAGCAAATACGGCGACGATCGTTGGCAAGATGCCGTGCGAGCGGCAACGCTCGAAATGAACGCGCAGTTGGAATGATTGCCGTCGTGTCACAAAGTGTGACACCAATTTGGTCGACAAGCGGAGTGCCCCGATTGCGAGTTGAAACGCGAGTTCAAACCGCAAGTTCTTGTTGCCGCAATGCTTCAACGAGCGCCGTGATTTGATTTAAGTCCAATTGCTCGGCACGTTCATTTTCATTGCGGCCGCATTGACGAAGCACATCATCAACCTGTGCTTTGTCGAGCCGACCTTTCATGGCGCTCATCACCACGCGACGAAGAAATTTTCGACGATGGAAAAACAGAGCTCGCACGGTTTGGTGGAAATATTCCAGGTCGGCAAACGCGGCGCGACGTTCAGGAATTACATCCAACTTGACGATTGCGGATTCCACCTTCGGGCGTGGCCAAAACACCGTGGGTGGCAAAACGCGGACAATTTCGACTTCGCATAACGCTTGGACCCACACGCTTAAAGCGCCGTAGTCCTTGGTGCTGGGTTTGGCAGTCATGCGGTCGGCCAATTCTTTTTGAATGGTAACCACGATTCGATCGGGCGTTGGTGATCGCCGCAATAGATTGCTGACGATCGGCGTTGCCACGTTATAAGGCAAGTTCGCGACGAGCATGAAACGCGGCGGTAACTCGGGGTCGACATCGGGATATGGCGATTGGCTCAGACGTGCTAATGCTTCTTCGACCAGCGGCAGCAGATCGGGCCGAAACGTGTTTTTGTTCTTTAACGCATCGCCGCGAATCAACTTCACATTGGGATGCTCGGCGAGTTCATCCGAGGCGAGGGCAAAAAGATTTTGATCAATTTCAACGGTCACGATCGCGCCAGCTTGGTCTGCCATGATCGCGGTTAAGGAGCCAACGCCGGTACCGATTTCCAACACGACATCGCGGCGTGTCAATTCGGCCGAGCGCGCGATCAGCTCGACCAGATTCAAATCCACTAGGAAGTTCTGGCCGTAGCGTGAGACTGGTTTGAGTCCCGCAGCCGTCAATCGTTTCGATAAGAAAGAAGCCGTTTGCCGTTTGGCTTCGTTCGCCTGTGATGCCGACGTGGCTGCCGTGAGGTCCCTCGTCGAAAGCTGAGGTCGAGGCTGGTTCATGACTCAGGCCGCAGGGCTCGTTGAACATATTTGGCCAACAAGTCTGTCTCAAGATTGACCGAATCGCCGACGCGTCGTTGGCCGAGCGTGGTCACTTCGAGCGTGTGCGGAATCAATGCTACTGAAAAGTAATCGTCACCAACATCGACGACGGTCAAGCTGATGCCGTCGATCGCGATGCTTCCCTTGGACGCCACCTGGCTGGCGTAATGCTTCGGTATGGAGAATTTTAAGTTTGCCCACGGTGGATCATCGACTCGCTCGATGAGCTGCCCCAATGTGTCCACGTGGCCCGTCACGTAGTGGCCTCCCATGCGATCGCCCACGGCGACGGATCGTTCAAGATTCACACGCGTGGCCGAGTGATCTGGCGCTGATGATTCCGCAACCAGTTCTCCCAGGTTTGTTCGCGATAGCGTTTCCTCGCCAGCTTCAAAACTCAGCCGATCATGCTCGATCTCAATCACCGTCAGGCAGCACCCGTTGATCGCGATCGAATCACCGACGCTGATATCACGACCGGCGTCCGCATCGCGGAATAGGGGTGCTGCGATAATCAGCTTTTTTCCGGGTGGTTGCTCAATCAGGTCGACCACGCGACCGACGGTTTCGACAAGTCCAGTAAACATCAACGATGGCGGTCAAAGGGGATTAGCATTTCGTGCAACGGCGCATCTGTGGGAATCGGCCCGTCACCACTCTTTCATTTCATCAAGGCATTGGACAGAATGCCGCCGCCATCGACAATCTCGCAACGATTGCGTTGTCACGTTCCATTACTTTGCTTCTTCCGATTCGACACCTGCCATGACCCTGATTGAACACGTTCACGCCCGTCAAATCCTAGATAGTCGCGGCAACCCTACGGTGGAGTGCGAAGTGACGCTCATGGACGGTGCAACCGGACGTGCGGCAGTTCCCAGCGGGGCGAGCACCGGTGCTCACGAAGCATGGGAGCTTCGAGATGGTGACAAAGATGTGTTCATGGGCAAAGGCGTCACAACGGCGGTGAACAATGTCAACACCAAGATCGCCGAAGCATTGGAAGGCATGGATGGCACCGATCAGGCGGCGATCGATCACGAGATGATTTCACTCGATGGGACCGCCAATAAGAAGGAACTCGGTGCCAATGCCATTTTGGGTGTTTCATTGGCAACGGCCCACGCCGCGGCCGTGTCCACCGGCCAACCGTTGTTTCGCTATCTCGGCGGTGCGGGGGCTCGCATGTTGCCGGCTCCCATGATGAACATCATCAACGGGGGTGAGCACGCCGACAACAGCGTTGACATTCAAGAGTTCATGGTGATGCCGTTGGGTTTTGACCGCTTCAGTGATGCCCTGCGTTGCG
>JBCCJB010000084.1:0-12589 GCA_039028015.1 Planctomycetota bacterium | reverse complement strand
TCAGTCTGAAAAATCGGAAGGTCTTCATCCGGTTCCTCAGGTCCCAGAAAAGGATTGAATCCTTCGTCGACATCGATAATGACTCGGGTATTGTCCTGCGGAACAACAATGCGATAAAAGTCCGCAAGGTCACCGCCAATCCCCGCCTGAATGCTGACGTGCGGAATTGAGGTCGAGGTATTCACGGAATCCGTGAATCCGCCAAAAGGTCCAGGAATCACCGCCGCATCGCTACCAATCTGCGGATTGTCGTTGAGCGACCATTCAAGTGCCGTTAAGTCAATCGCATCGAACGGTAACGCACCGGGTTCCGGAATTGGAATGATCGTGTCGTAATTGAAGTTAGTCGTGAAATCGATCACGCCCGGATCGACATAGAGATTTTCACTGACGGAATTCTGTGTTCGATTGCTTCCGTCAAAATTCGAATAGCTGCCGTGGCCGGGCACGCCTGTTTGTTCAGCCGAAATGGCGAAGCCATCAAGCAGAATATTGTTGGGCTCGGTTACCAACTGATTGAACAACCGCGGCTGGCTCGGGCCACTCGCCGTGTCAAACACCGGGTTGCCTGCTAAATCGGTCGGCGGTGCTTCGACACGATCTTCAAACAGACGCTCAACCGAATTGATTGGCTCGCGACGAACCTGAACTGTCTGCAATTGCTCAGGTGTGATACTGGAGTCCGTAACGGCAATGTAATAGGCACCTTCAGGTAATGACACAGGTCCAATAAGCGGGTCACCCGTGCTGATTGAACCGGTGGCCAAGCGTTCGATCAGATCAACCTCCTCACCACTCAGGTCGTCGGCCACGTTGCTATCGCTGCCAAACAAAACCAGGCTTGGCAAGGCCGAACCACGTTCACCGTCAGGATCATAGAAGATGCTGAGATTTGTGTCGGGACGGCTCAGCCCCGCCGCATAGTCAATGTCAAAGACGGTTGAAAAGAACTGGTTGAGCCCCAAATTCGATTCGGCCAACGCATCAATATCGAGTTGATAAAAATCAACATCAAAACTTGTGTCCAATGTTCCCGAAGTACTAATCACGCCCGCTTTGGAATCTAGAAGATTGCCAACCAACTGAGGACGTGCCAGTGGTGCTGTATCGTCATTCCCGATAGCGACAGTCTCCAGAATGTCATTGCTTGCGAAGCCCAATCCAATTGCGTTCTCATTTTCGCCGGCCTCACCTAACAGTGGTGATTCACCCGGCAAACCACGCACGTGAATGCCGTGATTGGCGTAACGCAAATCGGCGAACTGGACGACACTGCCGGGGAATTCCTGATCCTCACGCAAGCGAACTTGGAATTCATACCGGCCGCGTGACGATCCCGCCGTCGCGTCGTTCTCATTGATCGATGCGCTACGAACCCGGAAGTAATACTGATTTCGTGAATCCGGTAGGTTTGGATTGCCGGGCAGGACCAAACGCAAACCCGCATCACGTGGATTGGTAGAATCCACGTCGTCGTACGTGTCGAAAACGGTTAAGTCCGTGAACGTATCACTGCGAGCTTGCAGCGTATTGACGAAACCATCCACTGATGGGTCGGCAATGACGATCGAACCCGTGCCGGCAATTTCCGCGAAGCTGTTGTCACTGCGAGCGAGCAAGTTGCCAT
Organism: Planctomycetota bacterium; assembly: GCA_039028015.1. Lineage (GTDB taxonomy): Bacteria > Planctomycetota > Planctomycetia > Pirellulales > Pirellulaceae > Rhodopirellula. The sequence continues at coordinate 10,962 of JBCCJB010000084.1, read as the reverse complement.
TGACATCCAGCAACTCGATCACGGTGTCCAAAGCGAAGGTCGTTCGATCAATGTCGATCCAAACTTCGGTTCCGGGTGTTCCCGTAAAGCTATAAGTGTCGATATCGCCGACGGACGATAGAAAACCCGACACTTCGAATCCGAGTCGTCGTTGTTCGTCGCCGGTATCCAAGCTCGACGCCAATTCACCTAGCTCTTGCGCGGTGCCGACGGAACCGTTCCGGCCGGGAACCGGCTCCGTGGGAAGCTCTTGTTCCAGTACCACCGCGACATTGCGATCGTTGCTGAACTGATCCAGCAGGACGCTTCGCCAATCATTGGAGTCTGGTCGCGACCCAAAACCATCGCCATTGGTATCGGTAAATTGCGTCCCATCGATCGCGAGACCCGCTCCAACCGTGTCGTCCTTGAGACTCGTCAGCACCACAGGTGCACCTGGCAATCCAACGATATGGACGCTGCCGCCGATCCGTCCCGCGGTGTCGCTATTGCTGCCCGTTGCGGTAAGCCCGGTACCGATCGTCGGGCTGTTGGGTGTACCAGGGCCAAATTCGGCGGCACCGGTATCAAACTGCCCACGTGTGCCGCCCAGTTTGACGACCAGTGATTCGTTCGCCCGACTCTTGAGCAGCAATCCACCGCGAGTCTGTTGGTTGCCAACGTCGACCGAGTCCGTCAACACGTGCACGATATCGGTGTCGTCCCACACCGCTTCGGTGACTAGATTGCCGCCCCGTATTCTCATCCCCGTGATTTGACGATCATTGGCCAAATCGGTTGAGTCAAATGAGTTGGGAATGCTGCGACTGGGAACGTTGTCATAACGATTCAGTCGCACCAGAGGACCTTGGTTATCGTCCAATGCAACAAACCGATCTAATCCGTCGGTTTGACGTCCCAAGTCAATCACATTGTCAATCGTCATCGAGTCGATATCGATTTCGATGATGCTGCCGTGATTGTCGACGAACTCATTGCCCACGATGATCGGCTGACTGCCGCGAATAAAGATCGTCGACGGATCAGTCGACAAACGACCATTTCGACCTCGTGCGCTCGAACCACCTTGGCCATCTTCATTGAATTCAAATCGAGAATTCGTCACGCGAGCATTTGCTTGATGCACTTCGAGAGCAGCAAACCCCTTGGCGAATCCCCCGGCCAACGAACTCACACCACCGCCGTAGGCAATCGTGGCATGATCGAGTGACACGTTTGCGTTGGAGCTCGCATAGAGACCGGCCCAATTACCACGCCCGGGCTCCGCGTTGCCGGTGATGGTGTCAGCGTCGTTGTTGGTGTCGAAAGTACCGCCAGCGCCAAAGCGGTCATCCAGAATGCTTGTAAACACCACAGGCAACTGTTCCGTGCCCTCGGCAATGATTTTGGTGCCGGGACCAAGTTCAATTCGCGAACCAGTCAACTTCACGACCGCACCGGGGTCCACGACAAGTGATCCGTCCAGGCGACCACGACGACCAAGCTGAACAGCTTCGTCAATCTCATTGATCGTAAGCGTTCCACCGATAACGCTTCCGTCATCAACAAATTCGGTACTGGACGCATCCAGCTGAGTCACTAGTTCAAAATCACCAAACGTGCGGATGAACGTTCCAGGAGCCTCTGTGCTTTCAACCCGCGACTCAACACTGGCACGATACAGACGCCGTCCCACAAAGCCTTCGCTAAGCGATGCCGCAGGCAGGTTCTGCAGGGTCACCATGTCATTCAGATCAATCTGAACGGTCAATGCATCCAGAACCGATGTCGCTGGCGTTTCAACGCCATCAGCATCAACAAAGGTCAGACGATATTGAACTTCGTATGCTTCCGGAACAAACGCGTCCGTTGGGTCGGGATCAAATGCCACGTTGGGTGGTTGAAGGGTTCCGCCTGCCGCCGGTAGCGCCGTCACACCCGACAAGCTAGGACGCAATGTGGCCAATTCCAAAACACCATCGCTGCTGCTGCCGCTGTCGTTGAACGTCACCGTGCTGGCATCGAGATCAGCGATGAATTGAAAATCACCAAACCGACGGATGAACTCGCCTGGATTATTGGGATCGGGAATCCGGCTAATGACATCAGCGCGATAGATTCGGCGTGCAACGTATCCTTCAGCGACCGCAACGGTTGGCAAATCATCGAGCTCAATACGATCACCCGGACGAACCTCAACCGTAATGGCGTCAGCACCCAGCGTTGCCGCGGATTCGAAACCATCACGATCGACAAACGTCATCCGATACTGAACTTCGTACAGTTCTGGGGTGAAGTTATCAGTCGGATCAGGATCGGTCAGCAGATTGGGCGGATTCAGCGTGCCACCCGGACGCGTTTGGGCCGTGACCAATGATAAGTCGGGCCGGAAACCGTCGGTGATACTGCCGCCGGGGCTACCGGCAATGATCAAGTTCTGCGCGATGAAGTGAACAACGCTGATGTCGTCAAATCGACCAGCGACCGTCAATTCCGATGGTGACAATACGGGCGATAGCTGGCTGCGAACAAACACACCGTTGATGCTGTTATCCACCAACAGGTTGTTGTGGATCTCAGGTCCGATTCGTGAGTAGTCCGACGTGAACACACCGGCCTGCTGGAACAGCGGCGATCCAAATGTGGTCTCAGCGAAGCTATTGGGCGACGCACTGATCGCAGCATCATCGCTCTGTGTGATCTCGTTGAACGTGATGTTGGGACGAAGCCCGACCAACTGGATTGGATTGACCGTTTGTTGAACGCCGCCAATCAACAGATCGCTTGTGCCGCCAAACCTTATCTCCGCATGATTGACGTGCTGCAGGAAAATGCCTTGATCTTCCAGGTTGCGACGACCTTCGGCATCGTCAAAGTCACGACGGAACACCAGTCCGCCCCAATCGCCTGATTCCGCTGGATTTGCATTACCAGCAGCTGCCAGATCAGCGACTCGATCACGCGTGCTGGTAATGATGACACTGCCATCGTCATACAGACCGGTGCCCTCATCCTGGTCGGCAATCAATGTCGTCGTCGGTGAGAATGCCGCTGATAACGGATCATCGCCGGTTGAGAGTTGCACCAACCGCGGCGTTCCCAGTATCTGCAGCGCGCCGTCGCTACGATCATCCTGCAGATTGCTGCTACCGACGCTAATGCGTGAGGAACGCATCTTAAAGATCGCACCGGCGTCGATCATCATCGTGACGCCACTGGGGATCTCGAGGTTGCGACCGTCTTCCAATGTTCGACCACCGACCTCCGTCACACCGATCTGATAACTGCGGTTATCGATCTCAGTCGACAGGTCACCGTCTGTGCCTCCGTTTCCGACCACGCGAATGATATCGCCAAACTCAGAAGCACCGATGGCGTTGGGGCCGCTGTCGTTGCCAATATTGTCAAAGGGTCGCGCCAGAGTTCCATCAGCAGAGACCGCAGCGGTCTTATCAACGAAAAGGTTTCGGCCGAAGGTTGTCACACCTCGCAAGTTTGCCGAAGTCGAAATCTGTCGCTCACCAACGAGCGTTAGAAGGGCACCGTCAGGAATCGCGCTAACGCCGGTGCCATCAGTGTTGCTATTGATCGCCGTGGCGAGCTGGCTGGCCAAAATATTCGGCGGTGCTGAGAAACCACCGGTGCCACTACCCGGATTGTATGGCACTGCGATGTTACCAGGCCGAGCCGTCGTGCCGCTGGGCACAAACTCATAGGTGCGTGACTCGTTGGTTCCCGACAAGATTGTGATAGTGGGATTGAGTTCACCATTGACGGGCGCGAGTCCATCGCCGCTGACATCAAATCTTAGAATTCGATTCTCGGGCCGTGTTTGGAACCAGAAGTTTTCCACACCGCCGGGGCGACCATCACCATCGCCATCAATCGGCGAACCGGGTCGTGACGTTCCCAAATCCTGATCGCGAATGACATTGGTTTCGTCAACCAAAGGTTCAAATTTGATCCGCAGTTCGTAATCACCCTGCGAGGTACCACCAAAGCCTGTGCCAGGACTCGTGGGGTCATATTGATCGTTGCCGGATGCGGCCACGCCGATGTAATAAACACCGGCACCAAGCTCACGGTCCAAAAATGAATCATTGCTGAAGTAATCATCATTGCGAGCGATCGGCTCAAGCCCACCACCGGCAAGTGTCAGCGGATTCTCAAAAAGTCGGTTACCCCCGACGTCAGCGTCAGCATCACCGACCAGAATCGATGCAACAAACAGTGAACTCGACAGCGGATCGGCGTTGATGGCATCAACAATGTCACCCACCGGAACCGTGCCAAGCCGCGGAACATCAATGACGATCGCGTTATCGATCGGCTGATTGGTGTTGTCGGTCGCTTGAAAAATTCGAATCTCGCGGTCACCAGCGGCGCGATCACTTTCGATGAAGCTGATCTGGCCTCCATTGCCCGCGACGCCAACATCGATCGCCTCGATCCGCACCGAAAGCGTCGGCCCCACTCGCAAATCGGTTTCAACAGCGGCACGTGTTTCTTCGAAAAGCCGTATTGAAGTATCCAGTTCGCTGGCGTCGGACAAACGCTCAGCAAACGTTTCGACCGTCAATCGACCAACACGATCGTCATCTTCCAGATCGATCTCGAATCGATAGAGATCAATGTCAATGCTGTCAGGCCGATGAACATGTTGTCCGTGCAACACATCAACATTCGACGGAAAAACAGGTTCAAAGAAAGGCACCAACGTGTCATCGATGTTCTCAAAGACAATCTCCGAAAGCACCCGCTCGCGATCCAACGGACCATTGGTTTCCTGGGTGTCGATCGTGTCATTGAGAAACGCTGGCGAGAGTGCCATGATCGCCTGGTCAGGCAAATCGGCGGCAATCTGAAGCCCTAAGACCAAACCAACAGCGGCCGTCGCTTTTCGTGTGAAGTCTTCACCAAAGTCCAGTCCAAACGGCGTTCGGTTACTGAAGACAATAGTGGCGTCGGCGCCTTCGGCAGTCTCATTGACGTTGATCGCCGGGTCCACACGGACTGCCAATTCACCACCGAGCAAGATCTGACCGTCGGTCAGCACATCGGTTTGTCCAACGGCGAACGTGATTCCGGAGTTGTTGGTCTCGCGAAACTGAACCCCAATCCGCTCGCCCCAAAGATCGAGGACTTCCCGAATGCGACGCTCATGGATCGGTTCAATTTGATTGAATAACGATGCGCCGTCAGCATTGGTGGCGTACAGCGATTGGAAGTTGTACGGCACGTCCGTAATGCCGCTCTGGCTATCAGCACCAAACGCGTCGTTGATGTGTTCGATCAAACGTCGATGGCCTGGATCATCATCACCACCGGGAAGCTGAATGTTGATGTCCTGTGGCGTGATCGCCTCATTGATCACCAGGCTTTGCAGATTCCCCACGTTTGTGAACGTGCCCACATCGAGCGACGTCGACAGCGTGTCGCCCAACCCCATCAACTCGATCGCCGGAAGGCCGATGATTTGGGTCGGTACCGGTTGATTCTGAAAATCGGCGTCCACATCCAAACGCACTCGCTCTGCGACTTCGGGAGTCGCAGCGATCTCATCGCGGACCGCTCCGAGCGTTGCGGCGGTACCGCCAATGTCGATCGTAACCGAGCCGTCGCTTTCCAAACGCGCGATCAGTCCACCGGTACCCGAATTGACAAATCGAACCTGCTGACCACTGGCACGTTCACCAAAGATTTCAGAAACCAAGCGAAACGTTGCCGACTGGCCTGAGGCGTCCGTCAAACTGATCGTCGCGGAGGGCGCCGCCGGCGTCACCTGAGGTTCAATGATCAAGTCAGCACGATTATCGACCGCGGTGCCAACTCGCAAGCGGAACGTACCGCCACCGGTGGGAACATCAAATTCGCCGTCAAACTGATCATCGAACGTTTGCAACGCATCTTCGGCAAGCGCCAGCTCCCCAGCCGTCGTGGCTTGCTCAACGGCGTTGACCAGCGCATCGCGTTGGAGCTGATTGTCTTGATCGAGCACGGCATCCGCGATCGTCAGCGCGTTGATGTCGCGTGCGAAGAACAAACGTGCCGTGTGCGTCGCCGGGTCATAAAAGACCTCTTCGGGCTGGTACAACACATCGTCGGTGGTGCGAACCGTCTCGCGAGTCAATAACAACTGATAGAACCGGGGATTCTCCGCCGAACGCAGCGTGGGATTCCCGTCGGCATCGTCCTCAACAAAAAGCGGATCCTCATTGAAGTAGACAACGATTTCGCTTCGATTCTGCGACAGCGTTCCGTCAGCGTTGCGCACCACCGGCTGTGGGACCACCGACTCAATCAACGCACCCAAATCCAAGCGGAAGTTGATCAATTCGGCACTGGGGTTACTGCCACGGCTTTGCAGCAGCTCACCATCAAGATTTCTCAGCCCCGTGATGCCGTTGTCAGGATCATCAAAACCAAAAACGTTGATCTGATAATCATCGTCAGGAAGCGTTTCCGCAAAACGCACTTCGACTTCGTTTTGGTTTGGGTCGCCAACCGTGACGAAGCCAGGCTCAATCTGAATGTCATCATTGGCACCCAGCGCGTCGTTGAATCCAAAGACGCCGTCATCACCGGCACGAATGATTCGGATCCCCTCGAGCGTCGCGGGATCGATTTGCTGGTCCTCATCGAAGCGGAACGTCAACACACGCGGCGATGAGTCGCGCACGCTCCCTTCGGTGATCAGCTCACCCTCGTTTGGCTGGATCCCGATCAGCTGAGGTCCGGCAAGCAGCTGTCGTGCTTCGAGCGACTCCAGAATCGATCGACGGCGTTGATGAGTCGTCGCATCCCGGCGTCTCCGATTCGCACTGCGGCTGCGACGCCTGTCTCGCGATTGTGAGACATCGGGTGGAACGGAGATGGGCTGGGATGAAGAGGCGTTGTTTCGCTGACGCGAGGTCATGGACCGAACCTTCCAGGCAGAGCGAATGGTGGCAATGTCAGCCGTCAATCGCACTTGGTGTGAATCAGGGAGCTTTTCGCCGGCGAATGCCAGCTTCAAGATCAGTCGTGTTTGACGAGGTGAAACCAGACCGCAACCGGCCCAGAATCAAGTGGCGAGTATAGTTGGCGCCTTGGACACCGCAAAAAATTGCTGGTTACCGCGGGGCGTCAAATGGGATCGACCTCACCGATTGTTCCCGTCGTAGCGACGTTGAGGATCGAATTCGCCTGTCATGCGTGATCGTTCAGAATCAAATTGATGCGTTCAACCTGCCAAACCGGCACATTCGACTCAACTCCGCGTGTCGTCTTGGACGCCGCCACCGTGATAAAGTTCCGTGGTCAAATTCCGGCGTCCTGTGCTTGCGATCCAAGACTGACTCGTCAAAATCCAGAGTTCTGGGGCGATTTGTGAGGTCGTCTCCGTTTCGGATGACTCGCACGGCCGTTAGCGATCGTCGACCCTCGGGATCGATGGCCAAAGTCGCTGGCCACGCATTGCTAGGCGATGCTAAGCCCTCATCCGCCGCTCGATTTCTCTCCAGGCCGTACGAACTTCCTGCATGTTGCACTCGGTTACTGAAGCTCTTGCCGCGCTCCAATCAGGGGCGATTTCGGCGGTTGAATTAACCCGCAAATCACTCGATGCGATCCAGGCCAGTCAGTCGGTTCTCAACGCGTATACGCACGTCGCGGACGATTTGGCACTCCAGCAAGCGGCCAAGATTGATGATGATCGCGCTGCTGGCCAATCGCTGCCCGCACTCGCTGGCGTGCCGGTCGCGATCAAAGACGTGCTGTGCACCAGGGACATGCCCACCACGTGCAGCAGCCGCATGCTTCGCGATTTCACGCCACCCTACGACGCTCATCTGGTATCGAAATTGCGCCAGGCGGGTGCGATCTTGGTCGGAAAAACCAACATGGACGAATTCGCCATGGGGGCCAGCACCGAAACCAGCGCGATGGGTTTGACTCGTAACCCATGGTCGACCGACCGAACGCCCGGCGGCAGTAGCGGTGGCGCCGCGGCGGCCATCGCTGGCGGAACCGTACCACTATCCATTGGCACGGACACGGGAGGCTCGATTCGCCAACCGTCGGCGTTCTGTGGCATCACCGGTTTGAAGCCAACGTACGGCCGCGTCAGTCGGTATGGCTTAATCGCTTTTGCCAGCAGTCTAGATCAAGCCGGGCCAATGGGGTGGTCCGTGCAAGACGTGGCGGCGGGGCTGCAGATCATTGCCGGTTTCGATCAACGCGACACCACATCGGTCGATCATCCAGTGGAAGACTTCATTGCCGCAGCACAACCGAGCAATCTGCGTGGAATAAGGGTTGGCGTTTTGAGAAACGCCGCCGACAGCGAAGGCATTTCACCTGCGATTCGATCAGGATTGTCCGCCGCTGAGGCCACGCTGAAGGAATTGGGTGCCGAAATCATCAACGTTGACTTACCGCACTCGAGTTACTGGGTTCCGACCTACTACGTGATCGCACCGTGCGAAGCAAGCAGCAACCTGTCGCGATTTGATGGAGCACATTACGGTCTTCGGGATCGGGGCGAACCGTCATCGGTCGATGGACCGCTTGAATCGATGTACCGCGCGACCCGCGAAGCTGGGTTTGGACAGGAAGTGAAGCGTCGCATCATGGTCGGCACTTACGCCCTGTCCGAAGGTTACGTTGACGCGTATTACAATCAGGCGCTCAAAGTTCGGCGACTGATTCGTCATGATTATGATTCGGCGTTCGAACAAGCCGATGTGCTGCTGGGGCCAACCACGCCGTCACCCGCGTTCCCACTGGGCAGCAAAAACGAAGATCCGATTTCAATGTTCTTGTGTGACCTGTTCACAACGGGCGCTAATCTTGCTGGCGTACCGGCACTGGCATTACCGGCCGGTCATGATGAAGATGGCTTACCAGTAAGCATCCAATTGCAGGCGCCGGTGATGCGCGAGGATCGTTTGCTCAAAGTCGGAGGCGTTTTTCAACAAGCCACCGATCACCATCTACAACGTCCGGACTTCGCGGCAAATCGCTGAGGGCCGATCCGCCACCAAGCAAATTCGCTCTATGTGCCGATGGCGTTTGCTCGGGTCTCAATTTCGCCTTGCGTTGCAAATGCTAACCGACGCTATCGCGTTCGGCTCAACCGATTTAGAATAGGCTCATGGAGCGACATTCGATCACTAGCGTCTAATCCGGCGGCATCTAACCGCAACGCCTACAGCAACGATTCACCGCGAGCGTAACGACCGAGCGTTTGCTGGTATTTGCGTTTGCCTTCTTCAACGCTCTTGCGAATTGCCTTCGTGCTTTCTTCGCTTTCCTTTCGCAACTCAGCGATCATTTGCAACGACTCGATCTGGAATCCACTGATGGCATCAACCAGTTTTTGCACGGATTCAGGATCAATGGTGCTGCCATAGCCCGCCTTGAGCGCCGCTCGTTCTAAACTGCGGCCAAGGTTGGCGACGTCCTCGAGTCCTTTGTTGACCCCTTCCTTCATGGCTTCGGTCGCTTGCGTCACCTCGTGCAAGCCATGTTGGCTGGTGTAGACCGTGCCCAGAATCGTGAACACGTGCTCGTTCGTCGTGAAAAACGTAACCGCTCGGCGATAGACACGTTCTTTCACATCGTGCGTCTGCTTGAGTTTCGTGATCAACGTTTCGCCCACGTCATAGCCCACCTCCAAGTTCTCAGCGATGTCCTTGAGCAACTGGTAGGTCTCATCTTCCTCTTCAAACTTGTGCCGCGACTCATCGCGGATCAATTCCAGTTTGCTCTTCCCGCCCTCATCCTCGCCCTCGTACTCGTCTACTGCTTTTTGAGCATCCGCCAAACCTTGTTTGGCAGCTTCCAGAACAGGCAGATGGGCATCAAGAATCTCACGTGCCAGGACTTCCGCTTCCTTGAGAGCAAAACGGAAATCGATGTACGCGTCCATGATCGCCGCCTCTTTCTGCAAGGCATCCTTCGTATCTTTGGCGACGTCGGAATAAATCTCGATGATCTCTTCAAATCGATCGTTGGGCGTCCCGCGACGAAGCTTCATCCACCAGTTCGAAACCTTTTCAGTGCCGCTGATTTTGCCGTCATCCAGCTGGGCGATCAGTCGCTTGCTGTCTTCGCGGACCGAGTCAAACCGGGTGGTAATGTCCATGTAACGATTGCCAATCGAAATGCTTTCGACATTCTCACGCACCAAAGCATTGAACGCACTCATGTGCGTGATCACTTCAGCGATTGCCAACACCTTGGTTTCGTCCAAGTGACGCACGTCCTCCAGCAAATTGATCAACTCTTGAGGCGCCGTGTTCTCACTCTTGCCAAACTTCTTGAGCGTGTCCAACGCACTGTCCAGATACTCTCGCATTGAGTTCGAACGCTCGACCGGCATGGCCGATCTGGTCCGTGGTGCCTCGGTAACAGACTCGGTTGCGGAGGCGGACGCCTGGGCTTGCTGGCTCATCAATTCAAACTCACTGCAAAGGGTTGGGATGTCACCGATAAGATACGACTCCAACAGGCAGATCACAATTAGTCGATCAACGCGTCACTCGTGGTGAGAACACAATCGAAACGATATAGTTCTGTCGCAAGACGTTTCACATTGTTGATTAGCGACGCACGCCGCCCCGGTTTCGGTCCTTCATGAACGCTCAAGCTCAAGCCGTCGCACCGCGACCGTCTCCATCGGAACTCTCGCATCGCCGCACCCAAATGAAGATGCCGGGGGAAGACCTCACAATTGCGGAATCGCTGCGGGTGATGGACGTCGCTCGCGAACTGCGGGATCGCAGGGTGACCGCTGAAGAGATGTTTCGCCAGGAAAATGTTCGGATCGAGCTCCGAGAGAAACTGCTTGCCACCGCTCGGCTCTCTGGCGACGACGTCAGTGAAGCCGAGATTGACTTGGCCATTGAGCAGCATCTCGCCAATCTTCACACGTACACGCCACCGGCAAGCGGCGTCAAAAATTTCATCGCGCACTGTTGGATCTGGCGAGATCGAATCGCG